>CAMWIM010000049.1 GCA_947174335.1 uncultured Porphyromonadaceae bacterium
GACCCCCTGATTAACAGTCAGGTGCTCTAACCAACTGAGCTACTGAAGCATTGTGATAATGGTTGATTGATTGTTGCGCTTCAGGATGGGCTTGAACCAACGACCCCCTGATTAACAGTCAGGTGCTCTAACCAACTGAGCTACTGAAGCAGATTTTATAACCCTCCGGTCAAATGCGTTGCAAAATTAGATATTAATTTTTACCTGTGCAAATTTTTTTTGAAATTTCTTTATTATTTCTCTCCTTCCCCAATCTGTTTTTGCGTTGCTTTGGGAAACCATTGTTTCAGCCGATCGAAGGCTTTGGCACGTATTTCGGGGGTGATATTTGATTTTACAGCGGTGAAAGCGGCAAAAAGGGCGGCTGAGTCATCGGTGAAACCGGTGATGGGGATTGCGTCAGGAATTGCATCGAAAGGGAGGATGAAATAGCCGAGCGCACCGTATATTATTGCTTTGTCGCGTAGGGGAGTGGAAGGGTCAATGGCAGTGTAATATAGTGTAAGTGCCGCATTGATAACCTTCAAACCGGCTTTACTCGCAAAATCGCTGATTTTGGTAATTAGGGCGTCGCGCGAAAAATAAGATGTGTATTTGCTGTAATCGATCAACGGGTAATCAATTTTTGAGCATCGGGATACTCAAGTTGAACCATCGGTGTAATGGTGAGTCCGGCAGGGATGGCAGTCTCATCGTATGCCTGAGCGGGATAAACTCCACCCTTAACAACATTGTCGGCTCCATTAACAAAATAGATTGTTTTTGCACCGAGTTTGCTCAAATTGACAAGGTCGCTGATTTGAGGCTGATTAATAGTATAGACGGTCGCACCTTTGACATCGTTTTCGCCCGCTTTTTTGACAGCATTAGCAACAGCCGATGATTCAGCAGTGCTTTCTCCGGTCGCAATCTGCTTTGAATTTGAAATTATGACAGCCCCATCTGCTTTGCCACCTTTTGAAATGCTGTTTTTAGCAGCCGTTGTCGCCATATCGATATACACCATATTGTCGGGCATAATCATATCAACTTTGGTGATAGGCAACACTGCATCAGCACGGAATTGTGATGCAAAAACAGCTGCAATAGCAGTCATCAAAACATATATCGACTTTTTCATAATTTCCTAAGTTTCAGATTAAACATAAATGATTAACAATGCAAATTTACTCAAAAATTTAAATTTTGCACAAAATATTCTCTTTATATTAGAACAAGTTAACTACTCGAAGGTTTAATCTACCCATACACAAAAAAATGGCCTACGTTCACACGCAAGCCACATGAAGAACAATTTATTTTAACAGATACCTAAAACAATCCGTTATTTTGTGAATATATTATTTTAATTTTTGACAATTCGTATTGCTGCGCCACCACCGGGAGCCAACGGCTGTTTCAGTTTTGTGCCGTGTTTAACTTTGACCGTACGGATGCGGTAGGCTTGTGGATTGTCTTTCCAATGAGCGTCGGGCGCATCTTCATAGATTGTTGCAGTATAGGTGCCATCTTTTGGCAAGAAATTGAAATCAATAGTTGCTGTACGCCCATTTTCATCGGTGATTGCTCCAACATACCAGTCGTCGGAGTTTTTATCGAGACGTGCCACGGTTATGTATTGGTTAGGTTCGGCTTCAAGATATTTTGAGTCAGACCAATCAACCGGCACATCTTTAATAAACTGGAATGCATCGGGGAAACGGTCATAATTTTCGGGAAGGTCACACGCCATTTGCCAGGGCGACGGCATTGTCAGATATAGTGCAAGCTGGCGAGCGATGGTCGTTCCTGCCTGCGAATCTTTACCCTCGTTGTAGTAGCTCATTTTTGTCTCGAAAAGTCCGGGGGTATAGTCCATCGGGCCACCTTTTAGACGGGTAAACGGCAACATACAAGTGTGAGACGGTGGATTACCGCCCATCGATTCAAATTCACCACCGCGCGCCGATTCCTGAGCAAGCCAGTTGGGATAGGTACGGCAAAGTCCGGTTGGACGCGGAGCCTCATGGCTGTCAACCATAATCTGATAGTCGGCAGCGCGTTCGATAACGTGGCGGGCATGGTCAACCATCCACTGTGAGGTATGATGTTCAGAGCGGGGGATTATTGCACCGACATATCCGGTTTTGACAGCGTCATAGTTATTGTCTTTCATAAACTTGAACGCGCGGTCGAGTTGCAGCTCATAGTCGGCTGCATTGGCGGCAGTCTCGTGGTGCATGATGAGTTTGACTCCTTTCTCTTTGGCATAGTCGCGGAGCAGGGGCAGGTCAAAGTCGGGATATGGTTTATCAAAAAGGAACTGGCGGTTTTTGCGGTAGCTTCCCCAGTCTTCCCAACCTTCATTCCAACCTTCGACAAGAACACCGTCAAAGCCGTGTTTTGCTGCGAAGTCAATATATTTTTTGACATTCTCGGTGTTGGCAGGGTGGCGGCCGTTGGGAGTCAGCTTGGTGTAGTCGGTTACGCCGGGTTTGGCGAGACCGTAGTCTGAATAAGCCCATGTCTTTTGATTGCCGGTGAACATTTCCCACCATACGCCGATATATTTTACCGGCTTAATCCACGAAGTGTCTTCAATCTTGCAAGGCTCGTTGAGGTTCAGAACCAGTTGAGATGCAAGAATGTCGCGGGCGTCATCGCTGACAATGAGCGTGCGCCACGGTGTGTTGAACGGCATCTGAAGATATGCGCTCACGCCGAGACGGTCAGGTACAAGATGAGATTTCATCGAATATTTCTCTGGGTCAACATCAAGAAGCATAGCGGGATAACCGTCGAGTGCCGCCTCGTGGATGTTGATATACAAGCCGTCGTTGGTTTTGATAAGCATCGGTGTTTGTATGCTCAATCCACCGGCACGCTGAGCCTCAGAATGTTTGCGGTAGCTTGAAAGCGCCTTGGATAAATCGGTGAAATTAGTCTCAGACCACAGATATTCGTCGGTGTCGTAATCGCCGGGGATGCAGAACAACTTGTGGTTGTCGTTGAAGTTAAATTCAGTGACTTCATCTTTCACTGTCAAATGGTTTGGACCTTTTTGCACAGGAAGTTCATATCTGAAGCCCAGACCGTCATTAAACAGTTTGAAACGGATTGTCAATCCGCGTTTACCTTCATTCCCTGCAAGATTGACAGCCAGTTCATTGAAGTTGTCACGGATTGTAGAGTATTCACCCCACACCGGTTCCCATGTGCGGTCAACCGAAGCTGTATCGGTGCTGACAATGTGGAATCCGTCGGTTAAATCAAGCTGATCAGATTTAAGACCAAGCGCACTCGCTGTTACCACAGGCTTGTTTTTATAGTCAAGCGTGTAGTAGGGTACCCCGTTGGGCGTCAGTTCAAAATTGAGAACTAAGTTGCCGTCGGGTGATGTGATGCTGACAGCCGCCATGTTAAATACAACAGCCAGCATAGAAAGTATTGCTGATATTTTTTTCATTAAAAAAATATGAGTAATTAGTTCATAAGAATTGTATATGCATACGGTTTGAGCTCAATCATTATTGGAACAGTGGTTGAAGTACCCGTAATCATATTTTTCATCGATGTCCCGTTCAATGTAATCGGTGACTTGATTGATTGATCTTCGCCTGTGGTGTTCACTGCTACCAAAAGAGCGTGACCTGCAATTGTGCGTGTGAAGCACGCAACTGAGCGGTTTGAGTAGTCAGCCAATGACCCTCCGCGCACTTTTGCCGATTCGATGAAAGCATTATTGATTGCTTTGTATTCATCAGAAATGGTAGTAGAGAAATCCAAAGTTCTGTAATCAAAGAACGACAGCTTACCGGTCAATCCTTCTACATCCATTGACGAGTATATCATCGGGGTCCCTTTGCCGCAAAGCATTGATACAAGAACGTATGCACCACGAACGCCTTCGGGTGAACCAAACAGCGTTGCAACATTGTTTTCTGATGCTGTGTCATGGTTAAAGACGAAGCGGAGCATTGATTTACCTTCGGGAACTTTTTCAAATGAATCGTGAGCCTCCTTAATAATGTTTGCCGGGAGCCCTCCGGTAAACGCTTTGGAGATTGACGAAGCGCAATCCCAATCATAAATCATATTGAATCCATCGGCATAATAAGTCGGGTTACCACCTTCAGCAAGCATGATGAAATCAGGATTTTTTGCTCTCATATCTTTAATGACGCTGTCCCAGAATTCGTGAGGAAGACCATCGGCATAGTCACATCTGAATCCGTCAATAGAGAAACGCTCAACCCAAAACATCATTGCGTCTTTCATCGCCGCCTGAACTGCCGGGTCGCTGACTTTAAGCTGAGCAACATCGTTCCAGCCTAAAACAGGTGACGAAATCTCGCCATTGGCATTTTTTTGATACCAATCGGGATGTTCCGTAATCCAAGGACAATCCCACGCCGTATGGTTGGCAATCCAGTCAAGAATGACCTTCATTCCTTTGTTGTGGGCAGTATCAACGAGTTTTTTGAAGTCGTCCATTGTGCCATAGCGCGGATTGACTGCCTTGAAATCGCGGATGCAATACGGCGATCCGGTTCCTTTGAGTTCGCCCGGTTCATAGATCGGCATAATCCAAAGTAAATCGCAGCCCATACCCGAGATTCGGTCCAATTGAGCTGTAATCCCCTCAAAGCAGTTATTCTCACCGAAGAAACGAGGATTTGCCTGATACATTACATCGGTCGAGGCTGCTTCTATATCGTCTGGAATTACCGGATTATCAGGTAATTCAGGCTTGTCAGATGAGCAAGCGGCGGTGGCAAAAGCCACCACCGTTGCAAAAAAAGATTTAAAAATTTTCTTCATATTATTTTACTGTAGCCGACTCGGGGTTAGCAGTGATAAAATAATTCTTGTCAAGATTTATGGTTGCGGCATCATATTGTTTGTTATTATCACCGCCATTGTTGTTGAAAATGAGGTTCTCAACGCCCCCCATGCTTGTAATGGTCAAAACTTTATAGGTAATACCGTCGATAGTCTCTGTTTCAGTCGGCTTTTCACCGGGCCAACCTCCAAAGATTTCTTCATCGCCCCATGCATATACATAGAAGTCGTCCCATCCGGTTTTGTCTTCGATGTATATTTTAAATTCTCCGGCTTCGGGTTCGGTTATGTCGGCTTGAATTGCATTTGCGAGCACGATGTAGTAATCTTGATCGAGAGTAACTTTCAAGTCTTTGGTTTGAGCGCCGTTATTATTGTTGAAGATGAGGTTTACTTCTTCTCCACTACCTGTCACGGTGAATACTTTATATGTATTTGCACCTACGACCTTGGTCTCGGTTGTCGAAGCTCCGGGCCAACCGCCAAATACTTCTGCATCTCCATAAGCATAGACATAGAGATCGCTCCATCCGGTCAAATCCTGAACATAAATTTTATATTCCTGAGGTTCAGGAGTTGACGGTTCGCTTGGTGTCGGAGTGTAGGTAGCCGGATCAAACTCTTTTGCTCCTTTTGCGGTCACTTCGATATAGACGTCACGGTCAAGGTTAAACACAACTACATCGTCAAACTGTTTTCCATTGCCATTGTTGATGATGACATGCTCTTCAAGACTTCCGTCACAGTTTGCTGCGCCGAGATCATAATAGAGATATGTGACACCGTTGATGACCTGTGTTCCGGTCGGAGACATACCCGGCCATCCGCCGTTGAGGTCATTGACTGTTCCCCACATATAGACATAAACTTCATCCCAGCCTGAATTATTGGCAACGAAGATTGTATAACCGTCGTGAGTAACCACATTACCCGGGTCAAATTCGTTGACTCCGTCAGGTGTCAGCTCAAGATAGAAGTCTTGATTGAGGGTTACATTATAGTCGGGAAGTTGTTTGCCGTTACCATTATTATTGAAAATAAGGTTAATATTAGCACCTTCGTTTGAAGCACCTGTATCAAAGTATTTATAGGTTATGCCGTCGATAACGACTTTACCTGTAGGTTTGATACCGGGCCATCCGCCAAACACCTCAGAATCGCCCCAAGCGTACAATGCCAGGTCTTCAAATCCTGAATTGTCAACAACGTAGATTGCATAACCGTCGTGAGTGATTTCATCGGGGTTTGCAGGTTTGTTGAAGTATTCAGCCCATCGGTAAACAATCACGTTCATGCGTTCTCCGACTTTCGGAGACTTGGTGTGAATAACCGCTGTGTTTTCAAGCGAACGTTCTTCACCCTGAGGCTCTGAATAGAATGTATATCCGTCGGCAAGTGTTTTGCCGTTGATAAAATCTGAAGGATTGAGGTAAATACCCCATTTGACATCGGTGTCAGGTGCTTTTTCAAGTTCCCATCGTGGATCACCTACGGCTGCCATTCCGCCGTTAAATTCACCGATAATATAAATCTTATCGGTAGTCATTGTCCCCTGTGGCACGATTACTTCAAGAAGTTGGTAGCCGGGACGCAACTCGAAGCGAGGTAGTTCGCTTTCAAATACAATCTCTTCCTGAGAGCAGCCGGTCAAAAACGGCAGCAATAATAGGAAAAAGATGCTGAATATATTGAGTTTTTTCATGTTGACGTTGTATTAATAGTTAGGATTTTGAACGAGACCCGGGTTAACCATGAGGGCAACTTGGGGGAGTGGATACCACTCATATTTGCGTTCTCGCTGGGCGGGCATCTGGCGGTCGGTTTCTGATGCACGTCCGAAGAACCACCATTGACCTTGTGTAAACTTGTCAAAACGACGTAGGTCGGTACGACGGCGACGGCCTTCATCAAGGAATTCAAGACCCCATTCGCTCAACATCCAGTCGGCATCAAATGAATCGAAGCCCGGTCCCGGATTTTCAATTGTTGACACATTTGCCGAGGTATAGTAGCGTTGACGAACATCGTTTACGAGTCCTTTTGCACCGTTTGCATCACCGGCACGAAGTTTACATTCGGCAAGTGTGTAATATACTTCGGCAAGACGGAACTCAACCTGATCGGCATCACGCCAGTCTAAGCCGGTTGACTCAGGATAAATCGGATAGCGAAGCATACGGTAACCTGAGTTGGTCATACCCCAGCGTGGAGACATGACTGTTTCGAGTGTACGACCCAAGTTAGTGAATGTACCTACTTGGTCAACATAGATAAGCGGTTTATCCTGAAGGTCGGCGTCGGCAAGAACATCGGCACCGGTTGAATAATTCTTTTGAGGACCCATGGCAAAAACGCCTTCCCAATTTCCGGCTGCATCGCTGTGGAACGGCTGTTTACGGATATCTTTGTCATTCATACGGTCGTATGGTGCGCCGAGTTTGTCTCCATAGTCAAAAATGAAGCTCTTGCCGTCAGATGTTCCACAGATATCGGTTCCTGCCATAATGAAGGCTGTCCCCGAGTTATCTTTAGAGGGCACGAGACAGGTACAGTTCCAACCGCCTTGGTCACAAGAGAAGCCAAACATCTCATCATAGTTATAAGGGAGGAATGGTGTATTGCGGTTGTTGTTGGTTAAACGTCCGGCTTCCATTGCAAAAGCAAATACCACTTCTTTACAGGTGCTGTTGTTGATACCGTAGATATCGCGATAGTCCGATGCAAGGTTGTATGTACCATAATCGCCGTTGATAATTTCCTGGCAGAGGGTAGCACAGTCGCTGTAATGATCTACACCTGTGAAAACTTTTGAGTTGAGAAGAAGACGCATCTTCAACATACGGTTCATACCCTTGTTCATGCGGTTGCGGGTGCCGTTTGAACCGTCTTCAGCTGTAAGGTCATTGACACATCCGTCGAGCTCATCAACAATGAAATCCCATATTACCTGACATCCGGTATTGAAGTCAGTATCAGCTGAACCGGGAATGTCTCCTCCAACCGAAACATTGAGAGGGAGAGCACCGCCCCAAAGTTCAAAGTTGTTGTAATATGCCCATGCACGCATTGTGCGAACTTCAGCGATATATGATTTCAGAGAAGCCTCGGTCATTCCGATTGATGAGGCGTCAAGATTTTCGAGGTCATTGATCAGAGTGTTGCAAAGACCGATAGTTTCCCATGCATGTTCCCATGCCTGACGGATGATTACCGATTCAGAGTTCCATGTCTGGGTAGAGAGTACAAATTTTTGTGCCTCGTCATAACCCCATGCACCGCCGTTCCATGAACGCCATGCAATTTGGTCGGCAGGAAATTCATTGAGATACCAGAAATATTCAAGGAATCCGCTCTGAGCACTTGCATAAATTGATGCAACGGCTCCTTTGACACTCGTTTCGTCCTGATAGTAGGTCGATGCGTCGATACGGTCAAAGGTTTTTTCTTCAAGATCGGTACATGACCACGCACCGATTGCAATTGCGGTTGCACTGAGCAAACCGGTTATATGATTCAATATTTTCATAGAGTCAAATTGTTAAGGTTAACGGAAGCGTAGTGTTACACCAAGAGTGAGCTGAGTAGCTGTAGGATAAGCCGAAGTCACATCGATACCCGGAGTGATGCCGGTTGAAGTAACTGCCGAAGGATCGGTACCGGTGTATTTAGTGAGCGTAAACAGGTTCTTGGCTGCAAGATAGATGCGCAGGGTGTCTAACAGACGGCGATTCTTTATTGGTAGGGTATAGCCGAGTGTGACATTCTCAAGTTTGAAGTAGTCACCATTTTCAAGGAAGTATGATGAAATCACACCGCCACCCGACCAAACGTCGCGGTCTTTAAGATATGTGCTGCGTAATACGTTGTCGCTACCGCTGCCTTTGAGGCCCATGCCATAACGACGCATATTGAAGATTTGGAAGCCGAAGGCTCCGTTAAACATCATGCTGAGGTCAAACTGTTTCCATTTGATGGTGTTGTTCCATGTAAGGAAGTGTTTGGGAGCACCATCGCCAATGAAACGTTTGTCTTTGGGGTCGGCGGTTGATGCAAGTACTTTTTCACCGTCGGCTGAGTAAACGAGCATATTGTGGCTTTCATCAACGCCGGCATATTCGTAGCCGTAGAATTGACCGATTTTGCCACCTTCTTCAACGCGGAAGAAATATTCGCTTGTTCCAACACCCGGTTTCTGATACAGGTCAAGATATGAAGCCTGATAGATTTGGTTTGAAAGTTTTGTCAGTTTGGTTGTACCGTATGAATAGTTGATTCCGGTAGTCCATGTTACGGGCTTATTGATGACTGCGTCGGCAGTAAGTGCAATTTCAATACCTGTATTCTTGGTTGTACCGACGTTCACAAGAATGTCGGGATATACATATGGAGGCTGCGGAGCAGTGTAGTTGTAGAGAAGGTCTTGAGAGCGACGGTCAAAATATTCGATTGATCCGTACAAACGGTTGAAGAGCATGAAATCTACACCGTAGTTGGTGCTCGAAAGTTTTTCCCATCCAAGTTCGGGATTGGCATTGTTTGACGGACGATAGCCGGTTACCCATTCGCCGTCGATGAGATATGTGCCATTGGGCGAGTAGGTTGCCAATGATTTATATGCGTCAAAGTCGCTACGTCCGGTAACACCGTAAGAAATACGGGGCTTGAGGCTCTGAACTGTCTGAACATAATCTTCAAGGAACGAGGTCTTTGCCATTTCCCATGCGATTGATGCCGATGGGAAAGAACCCCATTTTTTGTCAGCACCAAATTTGGTTGATCCTTCATGACGGATTGAGGCTGATGCGATAATCATTCCTTTCCATGAATAGTTTACACGTCCAAAGAAACCGATGAGTACCGACTGGCTCTTTCCGCCATACATTTGAGCTTTACCGTCTGAAAGCCATGTACCTGAACCGATACCGTTCCAAAGCGGTTTGTCAAATGTGAAGTTATTGTTCTGCATGAACATCTGTTCCCAGTTTGAACGTTCCCATGCATAACCTGCAACAGCTTTCAAATCGTGGTCACCGCTCTGGAAACCATAGTTGGCAATCCATTCAACTCGGCTTGTCCACCATTTCTGATATTGCTGAGAAGCACGACCTGCATATCCGCCCCAGTATGATTCACCCGATGTTGTGGGAGTGTAATAATCGCTTTTGAGGTCATTATAGTTATATGAATATGAGAGGGTGGTGCTGACGTTATGTTTGTCGTTATACCAAATGTTATATTTGATGTCGGCTGTTCCGAGAATATAAGTGCGGTTGCCACGTGAAGTGTTGACTTTGAGCTGCTGAACCGGGTTCTTTATGTCGGTCGGAGACGTGGGCTGATAATATGTGCCGTCTTCATTATATACGGGGATAGTGGGGTTCATGCCGAGGGCTGTATCAAACATACCGCTGTCGCCCCATTTTTCACTAACTCGACGGGCGTTGAGTGAAGTTGTGATGCGTAGGTGATTGTCAAGCGCATTTGCCGAAACCGCAGCACGACCGCCAAATTCTTCACGACCGCTGACAATGTCAAGACCGTTGGCTTTTTTCCAGTTTACCGAAGCGGTATAATAACCACCGTTGGCGAGTGAGCCGTCGATTGCGAGATATTGGTTGGTGTCGTATGACGACTTGCGGGTGATGAGGTCATACCATTCGGTGCTTGCTCCATAGTCGTTACCACGGCGGGCAAGACGCCATTCGTAGGGTGACAATACCTCGGGTTTGTCTTTTGCAAATGCAAGCGCACCGTATGAATCGTATGTGATGAGCGGAAGTCCCGGTTCGCCTGTACCTTTTTTGGTAGTGATGAGGATTACACCGTTTGCACCGCGGGTACCATAGATTGCTGCTGATGCAGCATCTTTAAGTACCGACATTGATTCGATGTCCTGAGGTGCGAGAGTGCGGATATCGCCGCCTGCAACACCGTCAATCACGATGAGCGGACCGTTACCGGCACTGAGTGATGTAGCTCCGCGAACTTGGAGTGCAGCTGAACCGTTCGGGTCTGCTGCGGCTGTGCTCGACACGTTAAGACCGGCAACTTTACCGGTTAGCATTTCCATCGGGTTGTTCATCGCTCCTTTTTGGAAATCGTCACGGTTGACTTGCACGATTGAACTTGAAAGTTCCTTTCGGCTTAATGAGCCGTAACCGACAACAACTACCTCGTCGAGAAGCTCGCTGTCTTCGGTCATTACAACGTCAATTTTAGACTGACCTTTAACAGCTACTTCAACCGATTGGAAGCCTACATAGCTGAAAACGAGGGTGCCGTCTGATGGAACGTTGCTCAATGTATAATGACCGTCAAAATCGGTCGCTATACCGTGAGTCGGGTCACCTTTTACTGAAACGCTGACACCAATCAAAACTTCCCCTGTAGGGTCGGAGACTGTGCCTGAAACATTGACTGTCTGCGCCGAGATGAACGGAGCAGTCATTAGAGCTATCATCCATAATGTGATGAGGGTGAAGGCTCTTAAATTCCATGGTCTTTTGTTCATTATTAGAATTGGTTTAGTTGTGATATTGATTTAATTATATATGTGACAATTTTTGTGTAGTAGATTTAACGTGAATCAACTGTGCAAATTTCACTATCCTTTGATATTCAGTCAATAGTATCAAAGAAAAATCAAAACTATGTCAAAAGTTAAAATACTGTGTATTAGATTGTAATGCCTGAAATAGTAAATAAAAAATCAAAGCATTTTTATATTGAATCAAGGCTGTGTTAGCTTAAATTTCTAACGTTATTCTCAAAATTTGTTGAATCTGAAGCTCGTTTTTTCATCTTTGAACGATAGGTATAGACTGTCGCGGTCGAGCATCTCAGAAACTCGGCGATTTTAGCATTGTCATCGATTCCGAGACGAATCAATGCAAACAATCTAAGTTCGGTATTGAGTAATTCTCCCGATTTTAACACAATCTGTTCATCGGGTTTGAGCAATTGATTGAACTTCTCGACAAACGATGGGTAGATGTTCAGAATTGCTTCATCAAATTGATGATAGAAATTTTTCAACAGTTGATCAACCATCTCGGTTGACTCAAGTTTGTTTAATAAATCGTTGCGGTTACCGCCTTGGATTGTGATTTTTCTAAGGTTTTGCTGATAACGCTTGAGCGATGAAATTGTCGACGAGCAATATTCCATAAACAAAACGGCATATTCGTGTAGTTCGATATTCTTTGATTTCAGTTCATTATTTGCCTTGCGAAGCTGTTCTGAAACTTTACTTAATTCGTTGTTTGTTTGGCTGATATTGTCTTTAGCACGTCTCAGACTTTTGATTTGCATCAAAATCAAGACGATAGTGGCGAGAAGAATTACTAATAACACACAGCTAACCCAAACCATAGCCCTCAGCTTGTTAGTCAGTTCGGTTTGGATGGTCGTGTATGCCTCGTCAATGTCAGGAAACATTTTTATCGACTGCACATTACGCATGATTGCCGAATAGAAGTTCGCGTCAGCGATACTCTTTTTGAGATAGCGGTTGGCACGTTCGACATCTCCGTTTTCAAACATCACATGTGCCATTTCTCTGAACGACATATTTTCTTTGATAGCACCGCGGGTGTCAGAGATTGCACTCAATGCAAGATATTTTTTATAATCATCTTCAAATCCGGCAATGTTATAAATAAAAGCAAGTGTCGATGCCATAATGGAGTATTCGCGACTGCCTGACTGATATTTTTCAAGATGTTTTAATATTATTTTAATAGCTTCATCGGTTTCACCGTTGCGAGCCTTTTCGGTCGTTACAAAAACTAAATGATTGAAAGTTTCAGGTTCGATGATCTGGTTCAACGAATCAATATAAAGCGAACGCTGTTTATCATATTCAAGAGCTGTCTCGTGTTCGCTTGTGTATTCTGTAAGATATTGATATAGCCTGCAATAGGTTGTGTAATAATCTTCTAAAATATTTCTCGACAGTGAATCGCGCGGAATTGCCTGTATCGATGCTAAGGCGTCGGCAAACAAGCCGGCGTGGGCATATACATCGGCTCTCTTGATAAGCAATCGGGTATATTCGCCCGGTATCTCTTTTACTGCCGGACGTTTAAGATTATAATTTACATAATACAGCGTCGAGTCGGCGTTAAAAGCGTCAAACTCTACTATTATATTGTTAATAATTTCGGTTCTGCGTTTATTATCGGTCGTGAGGTCATATTCACGTTTTAAAGCAATGATTTTTTGATTTTTTTCATTCTCATAATTATTGCTTTTCCCGATTTCAGCGTCAAGCAATGCATAATATTCCTGTAACTCTTGACTATCCACCTTTTTTGAGTTACCGCATGAGGTAAACAATATCAGAAAAAGTAAAATGTAAATCATTTGCCTCATGATTTTTAGATTTTATGCTGTTGATCAGGCATTTATATATAAATGTATCAGATGTCGCAATGCAACATCTGATACATTGGACGCGTAAAATTAATAATAAAACCTCTATCCACCAAATATTTATTAAAAAAGCGGTCGTTTCGCGCATGTGAAACGACTGCTTTTTTATATAAGCTTACGTTCAAGAATCCAATCGGCAATTCTTGGTCTATATAGCTCTACTTTAGTCATACAAAATTTTTTTTCGGCTACAAATATACAAAAAAATTCAATTCGGTAGTTTGGCTGACTTTCGTTCGGTAGTTTGGCTGGAAAGATGTCTATTCCGAACTTTTCTACCGTTTTGATGTGGGAGAAAAACTTTGTATGAATCCAAAATAAAAAATGATGGTTAAAAAAAATCACCCCGACTCGTAAGGAATCGGGGTGGTTTATATTGGGCTTATAACCTTTTAAAATTTTAATTCTACTGTCTGATAAGCCATATCTTGTACTTTGCCGTCTTTGTCATAAGTGATGACTATAAACACATAAGTACCATCTGTCTTGTCAGAAACGGGGATATTGCAACTTTGAGATGCTGAAACTTCGTCAGATTCGATTGTGCCATCTATAACGCCATCGGCGATTTCATCAACGTCTTCACCAAGGACGACAGCAACGCGTGCGTTTGCGACATCACTGCCAAGTGTCACATCAACAATGTAGAATTCTTTATTTTCAGTATCTACCTTACGACCTGCATACTCGATTTCGGCTGAGTAGTCGCTAAGTACGACACCGGGCATAATAATGCGAGTTGTTCCGGATGCATTTACTGGAGCCATACCATCGTCATCAATTGCAATAAGCGATTTTGGAGCCCAAGTAATAACTCCATTTTCCATTACGCCAAACAAACCGGCATCTGCAATGTCGTCAGCAGATTCACCTTTGGCAAGATAGTATCCGGCCATAGACCATACGCTCATTTCACCGTAGCCCCAGTCACAACCTGTGTTTGATCTTTCAAGAATAACTCGCTCGGGGTTAGTGGCATCAATTGTCATATAATAGTCTTTGGATGTATCATAATCACCGGGCTCATTATAAGGATAGCTCTTACCATAAGGATTTACCAAACGATAAAGACCGGGAGTCAAATCGTTTTCTTGAATTGCGACCTTATAGGTAATAGCAGGCGCTCCATTCAACCCTGCAACCATATCATCGGTAAAGGTACACAATCCAAGAGTAGTCCATGGTGAAGGTGAAACCGCCTTGAACGAGTAAGTTGAATAACCATACTCGGTCGCCGGACTAACTGTAAGTGTGATGCTGTAATTAACATCTTGTTCAACTTTAGTCGGATCATAGCTGACCTGAATAGTGGTAGTCAAATCGCTACCATTGAAAGTAGCGGTTGAAGGCACAGAGAATAGACCCGAATTATCTTCAGCGGCAATTGAAACTGTTGCATCAGATTGAGCTGAAGTACGGCTAACGATAACTGGAAACGAAGTTTTATTGATGTCAAATTCTATGGTTGAAGCAGTTTCTCCAAAGAATGCACCCTCGCTCGGTTCACCAACCGCATAATTATTGTCATCGCTACACGATGTCATTGCTACACCAACAATAGAGAGCAACGCTAAGAGTGACAATTTAAAAATTTTCATTGTTATAAAGTTTATTCAGTTAATGAATAGATAATGAAGAGAGGAGAATAGACTAATGTATTATGAATTACTTCTGGGGGAGTGGTGAAACACCGGGCTCATTTGCCTCACTTACAGAGATAAGTTTGTTGGCGGTTGTTTCGCTCTGGGGAATAACATAGATACGAATGTTATCAGAAGCCGGAATAACATAAGTCGTCGAAGCGGGGAAGTTATCATTTCGACGATCGATAGTTTTATTAAGACGCTGGAGGTCGAAATAGCTCAAACCTTCACCCCAGAACTCTACGCGACGGCGGCTGTAAACAAGTTCCTGAATGTCTTCGGGTGATGAAGCGGTTGTAGTGAATTCGGGGTTACGATATTTTGTCTCGAAATCAGTGAGTACTGAAAGCGCTTCGGTTGTATTTCCGCTCATAGCCAAACCTTCGGCAAGGATATAGTACATTTCTTCGATACGCATCAAAGGAATATCACTGGCGTTGGTCGACTGATTAAGGACACTCTGATATGAATCAAACTTGACATTCAAGTAGGGATATATAGAGGCTCCGGAGCCATTTGTTCCATAGTTCTTGAGATAGGCAATTTGACGAGCGGTAAGAATCGGAGATTCAAAATTCTCATCAAGGAACCATCCTCGACGAACATCGGTCAAGGGGAGTGCTTCAACCATATTTTGAGAACCGATTTTCCAAGCGCCTACAGTTACATAACCATAGGCAAATGAACAGCTCATTGAGGGGAAGTTACAGATACCGGTTGTAACAACACGATCAGTTTCTGCGACAGCAACGCCCCACATCCAGTTATTGGCATTGATATCATTAAATCCGGGAACTGACGCCTGAGCGATTGTCAGCGGAGTATGTGTTGAAGCATCGATAGCCGACTTGGCATCTTTAGCAGCATCAGCATATTTGTGCATTGTCAGGTTTACACGAGCACGCAGACCATAAAGCGCATCAAGATTGAGAAGACGTTTTGCTTTACTTTCCATAAGCTGTTCTGCAGTCATACCACTTTCTTCAGCCAAGGTTACAGCTTCGTTAAGGTCAGCAAAAATCTGATCGTAAACTTCTTGGACAGAGTTACGGGCACATCCTTCAGTAGCTGCTGTAAGCTGATTTTCTTCGGTAATTACCGGGACACCGGGAGCCGATTCATGACCAACATAGTTAAACTGATATGTTTGAATCAGGTTCCAATAGCAGAACGCACGGAACCCAAGAGCCTGGGCACGGAAAAATTGAAGAGTCGGATTTTCAGTATCGCTTGAAATTGTAGAAATTACAGCGTTTGAAGAGAAAATCATCTTATACATGATGCGCCACATCATGTTTGTCGGGATACCTGTATTTGTCGGAGAAGTATAGCGGAACCAATAGTTGAAGTGGACACCATAGTTCACATCAGGTTGTAACATGTCATTGCCCTGCATATCCATTCCGAGCATTATACCGGGATATCCGAAGTCAAAGTGAGCATCATATACCGAACCATACATATTGGCAGTTGCCGCGATACCGGTCACACCCGCAAGTGCCATGTCGGGATTAGCCTCAAGAACTTCTGCTTTTTGATCTTCGGTCACATAGTAGCCGAGATATTCAGTGTTGAGGTCATTGCAAGCTGTCAATGCAAAACCTGTCAACACTGTAGCAAATATTTTATTTATATTTTTCATTATGCAATTTTTTTATACCGTGAGACATTAGAACGATACGCGAACACCGCCTGAAATTGTACGGATTGGGGAGTAAGTCGTATTTTCCGAACTAACAAAACCTTGACGGGGATCGAGACCTTTACGTTTTGACCAAAGAGCAACATTTTCTGCCGCGCCATAAACACGGAGCTCTTTCAACCCAAGTTTTGATATCATCTTATCGGGGAATGTGTAACCGATGGTAACGTTATTGAGCGAAATATAGTTGCTTGATGTTAAGAATCGGGTTGACGTACGGGTCGCGTTATGATATTGGTCTTCGTAGGTCAAACGGGGAACATCTGTATTGGTGTTTTCAGGAGTCCATGCATTGAGAAGGTCTTTATGCATTGCCTGTCCGTAGGTTGTACGACCTTGGCTGTCGAGACCGTTTGACATGAAGTTCTGATAAGAGTAATCGAGGATTTTACCACCGATCTGGTAAGCGAAGCTTGCAGTCAAATCAAATCCATAGGCCTTGAATGTTGTAGAGAAACCACCATAAGCCTTTGGCATGATATTGTCTGTTACCTGACGGTTTTTGTTATATGCATCGTCATAGTCTTTAGTCAGGAACTCACCTTGCTTGAATTTAGCATCTCCATTTTCATCGGTACCGTCCGGAATTTTGTTCCCGTTTTCATCGAGAAGATCTCCAAATGTCCAATACATTGCATCACCGCTTTCAGCATCGACGCCACCCCATTTAACAAGGTAGAGGTTATACATCGATTCTCCTTCTTTGAAGTAGCGTGTACCATTGATCCACTCGCCTTTGTCATTAAGGATTGATTTTTCGAGTTTGAGAACCTTATTAGACGGAAGAGTTATGTTGAAGTTGATATCCCATGTAATATCACGGGTTTCGATAGGACGATAATTAACTTCGAGCTCAAAGCCGTTGTTACGCATTGAACCGACATTCATCGGAATTGAAGAATAACCCAGAGAGGGACTTACAGGAACATTGAACAGCATATCGCTGGTTTGACGGTTGAAGTATTCCAAAGAACCTGAGAGCATCCCGTGGAAGAATGAGTAGTCAAAACCTACGTTAAATGCGTTTGATTTTTCCCATGTGATTTGACGGTTACCTTTGAAAGCAAGTGTGCCATCTGACCATACACCATCAGCTCCGGTTATACGATACTGGTCGGCATAGGCAAACCAATAGTAAGAGCTTGAACCGAGTACGTCATTACCGTTCTGTCCAAAAGACGCACGGAATTTGAGCATATCTACATTGGTGAAATCTTGCATAAATTGTTCTTTAGCAATATCCCAACCTAAAGAGGCTGACCAGAATGTACCCCAACGGTTTTCAGGGGCAAAACGAGAAGAAGCACCACGGCGGATTGAAGCCATGAAATAATAACGTGTGTCATAGTTATATTCGACACGACCGATAATACCGCGATGGCAAAGTGTGCGGGCGTTTCCATAACCGTTTTTGCTGTCAATAGTGTTGTCAACAAAGAAGTTGTCGGGATTATATAAGTTTTGACCGCTTGCCTCGACAGTTTCAATATTATAGTCTTGGCTTTCATAACCCAACATCACACCAAGATTATGGACATCAACAAATGTACGGTTATATTGTGCGATAGCCTGGATTGAAAGATTTCTATAACGAGATGATTCCTGAATTGCCTGACCGCCATAGTTGGCGCTCTGACCAAACAAGTTATTTGCGAGGTAGTGAAGACGTGTGTTGTCAACACGATAACCGATAGTGCCTGTTACGTTAAGTCCTTCGATGGGAGTAACGGTAGCATACCATTTACCGTCAAGAATATCCATAAGGTAATCTTCGCGGTCATAGACCAAAGAACCGGCGGGGTTAGACATTGAAGAAAAAGCACGTACATGACCATTAGCCTGGCCGTCACCATAGTCATATACGGGGCGGTTGTAACGTTCTACCATCTGAAGTGACCCGTCGGCATTACGAACATACATTGGATAAACCGGACCGATCAGGTTTGCAACATAGAACACGTTACCCGAAGTATCACCGTCGCTGGTCTGATTACCGGGATAACCTTGGTTAGCGTATGTATAAGAAAGGTTTGTCCCGATTTTAAGCCATTTTTTAGCCTGGTAATCTACCGATGCACGAGTTGAAAGACGTTTGAAGTGAGAATTTGCTACAATACCACCGTCATCAAGGAACGCACCTGATAAATAGTAGTTGATTTTATCTGAACCACCTGAAATAGAAACATTATATTCCTGACGGAAACCGTTGTCAAGAGACTCTTTAAACCAATCGTCAGCAATATAATAGAGAACGCCATCAGTGTATCCGGGGGTTGCATTGGGATTGAATTTTCCGTTTGCACCGATAATAGTCTGACCCTCGGGAGTAGTCCACGTCTGGTAACCGATTTGATTCCAAATTTCATTATTTGCTTTTGCATGAGCTGCTTCGGCTGTTAATCCTTCATATCCCATGTAACCGTTAACCATACCCTGATAGGTGGTTTCAAGATACTGACGTGAATCAGTGATAAGGTCATAACGGGGAAGTGAGCGAGAGTTTGAACCCCAACGGGCGTCTACTGTAATCTTTGCGTCACCTTTTGAACCCTTTTTAGTAGTGATAAGAATTACACCATTTGCACCACGTTCACCATAAAGAGCTGTTGAAGCGGCGTCTTTAAGAACGGTCATTGACTCAATATCCTGAGTGTTGATTGACGAGATATCACCTTCATAAGGCATACCGTCAAGAACATAGAGAGGGGTTGAAACAGCATTGATAGATCCAACACCACGGATGCGGATTGTTGGAGCTGTACCCGGCTGACCATTAGAACTTTGAACCTGAACACCTGATACTTTACCTGCAAGAGCCGATGTAGCCGAAGAAACAAGCGCGTCTTCGAGCTGGTCAGCTTTAACAACTGAGGCAGAACCAGTGTAGGCTGATTTTTTAGCTGTACCATAAGCAACAACCATAACTTCATCGAGAAGGGTGGTGGGCTTTAGTACAATGTTTACAACGGGAGCGACATCTACGCTCTGAGCTTCAAAGCCTACATAGGCAACGCGAAGCTTTTTAACTGACTGAGGAACTGAG
>CAMWIM010000050.1 GCA_947174335.1 uncultured Porphyromonadaceae bacterium
ACATGTCAACATAGTGACCGGGGAAGATCACCGTGTTGGGGATGCCGTAGAAGTCACCGCGGAGCGAGTTGTCTTCGCCATTAAAGATATAAGGGCGGATATTATAAAGCATCTCGTCGCCGATTTCGTGAAAGTTGGCGATTTGAGCACGTACAGAGCTGCGGCTTGCAATAGGTTCACCATCAGGACTGATGATATAGCGGTCGTCTGAGCAAGACATTAAAGCCGTGCTCAGAAGGACTGCTACCGATATGTATTTCAAAAGTCTTGACATGATAGGGTTTAATCAGTACAATTTTTATTTAATAGTTCAAAAGGAGAGAAAGGGAGAGAGTCAGATATATAGGAGAGAAAAAAAGGAGAGATTGGAGAGAAGAGAATTTTACTTATGTTTCCAACGGAACATATCCGGGGGAATGTTGTAGACAACAGCGATGTTGAATCTTGTCGGACCAATCCAGAGACGGGTCTTCTTTGTTTGAAGAGGATAATCGGCGTAGAAACCGCCAAGTTTATATTTGTCCCACTGCAGGTGTGCGAAACCGAGTCCAAGGTTAGCATCGATAGCCCAACGAGCGTTGATCGGTACTTTGTAACCGACAGACACGCCGGCAGACATAGCCCAACCTTTGTCTCTGTAACTTTGCTCGAGGTCGTTGTTTTTCAACATACCGATGTTGAACTGGCCATACATGGCGTAAACACCGGCATAAAGACCTGAAGGCATTGACATGTCGGTACGTCCGGACTCTTTAATGTAGTAACGAACTTCACCGGCGAGCTCCATAACACGGAACACTTCCTCGTTTTTCTTGAACAGCCAGGGGAGCCAGAAAGCATCAATGTTGGCAGTGATGCGGCGTGAGAATGCTTGTTCGTACTGGAGGTTAGGGGCACCAACGAGAATGATGGGGCTCATTTTAACGCTCTGTGCTTTGACAGCGGGAGCTGCGAAAGCCATCAACAAGCAGGCTGAAATTATATATCTGATGACCTTTTTCATGAAGAAATCGGGTTTTTGATTGGTTTTTACCGTGATTAAAATGTGGAGAGCAGTTTTTATTTACTTCGGATTTTCGGCGTCATGATTTCACTATGGAAAATCGGCGCACTTGTCGCAGTAATGGGTTTTTCGTGTCAACCGATAAAACAGTGGGGGGGAATGCCGGTATTCCTTAAAGGACACCGGCACCTGTGTTGCCTCCACCGTTAATATCTGATTCCCAAGGTTTGACGATGATGGTGTAACCTTGGTCACCGACTTCAATGATGATGTGGTCGCCCGGGTTTAGAGTGTAGGGGAGACGGTTGTCATCAAGGACCTGAACCATACGTTCACGCAAGAGATTGCCGTCGGCATCGTAGAACTTGAATGTATAGGTGATTGTTTCGCCCGGAATAGAGGGGAAGAGGTAATCATCGAAAATCATCAAGTATTCGCCTGATTCGTCACGGACAATCGGATTGTAGATTGTGTAAACGTATGATCCCGGGTCGGTAACGGCGCGGTCACCACCGAGATACCATCGGTTTCCGATGCCTTTGATCTCGACCTCGGCTTTAGCGATAAGGTCGATGGGAGTTTCAAGGCGGTAGAATTTGACGGTAATACGTCCGGGAATTGTCATGAGGTTACACGTGTCGGTTTGAATCGGACCATAAGGGGGGATTGTGATTTCTTGGATAGCGGTTTTGGGGTCGCCGTTGGGCAGCACGGGAGTAGTGCCTGAGGGCTGACCGTCGGGAGTTTTAACCGTTATTGAAGAACCTGCAACAATCGGAGTGCCGGGGAGTCCGGGGATTCCGGGGCGGTTTGGATCGGGTTTGAGAGTCTCGACATCGTTGAAATCAAATGAAGAGTCTACGTCAACATATATATATGTTTTGTAGTGACCGGCAGGGAGGTCAAAGGCAAAGAGTCCTTGATCCATGCGGGGGTCAGACCCGGGGGTCCAATGTTTCATACCGACGAGGTTACCTTCGTCGTCATAGATTAACACGAGCGCATCGCCCACCTCGCCCTGTTCTACTTGAGGAACGTACACCTGATAGGTGGCATTGTCCAAGAAGTAGTCGTAGGTGCAAGATGCGACGAGAGCCATTACGGCAGACAATAATATTATGAGTCTGCTTTTAATCATTTAAACGTATTTAGAAAAATGTATTTGTTTTGATGTTATAATCGCGTGGAGCGGTTATTACAATACCAAGTCGGTAGATACGATAGCTGAGTTCCAGGCGCGGAGAGTAACGAAATTAACGTTAAGACCCATAGAGCTGATGTCAGGACGGTTGGGGAGAGGAGTTTGACCACCGTTGTCAAAAGTAATGTTGTATTCATATACATTATTACTTGCCATTGCGAGGTCAAGGTAAGCACACCAGTAAACAGTGGTAGGTGCGTCAAGAGTTACAGTAGTCGGGTTACCGTCGGCATCGAGGTTGTCGTTGTCTTTACAGTTGTGACCGGGAAGACCGAGAGCCGAGATAGAGAGGACGTATTTGTGACGGTCGTGAGCAGGAACCACACCACCTGTTTCAACACCTTGAACTTCGTCGTCACACTTGTTGGGGAAGATGATGATATCGCGCCACATTGTGAATCCGTCGGTAAGGATCTGTGTCCCGGGTTCGTAACCGCTTGTAGGTTCGGTAGTATTGAAAGTACAACCAGAAGGATTGTGAATAAATACAACAGAAGATGAAATTGAGTTACCGTTGAAAGGAGTAGCAACGTTACCGATGTTATCTACGTGGTGAGCCATCTTGATAGCCTGGGGCACGTTAGAAAGGAAAATAGCGTTATTACGGGTCCAGTCAACTTTAGCTTCGCCACCGTCGATTTCAGCAAGAGCAGAGGGATCGATGCGGAGACGGATCATAGCAACGTCACGGCTGATTTCCATGCTTGCGAGAGCTTCGGTAGTAGAGGTAATGATAACACCTTCAGCAAAACCGCGGAAAACTTCACCGGCTTCAAGACGACCATACTCGTTAGAACGACCGGCGTTGGCAACGGCGTAAGAAAGGCGGTCCTGATAGAAGTCGGGGAAACGCTGGTTCTGAGACCAAGCATGGCAGATGAAAAGTTCGTCAACGTTGGTGTTGTCGATAAATGCGTCGCTATAGTCAACGTCCTGAAGAGTAGAGGTCATACCGTTACGACCGAAAGTTGTGCGGACGTTAGAAACGTTGCGGTCAACGTTGGCAACAGCGATAAGGGTGAAAGAACCAACGGGTACATCACGGAATGTTTCACCGAATTTAGTACCGTCGAAATACCAACCGTCGGGATCTGCCTGGTTGTCAGAGAGGGTTGTGTAGTGGTTACGGTCAACAGTCTTAGCCCAACGAATCACACCATTGGCATCGTAAAGGAAGAACTGAAGTTTGAGGATATTGTCACCCCAAGAAGTGGTGGGAACACCGACAGAGGGGGTAAAATTAGTAGCACGAGACTGGGCCGCTTTAGCGAAATCTACTGTCAAGTGCATCGACGAGGTCTCGGTAGTGAATTCTTTTTTCTCATCGCTAGAGCAAGATGAAAAAACAACCATGCTACCAAAGAGAAGCGATGACATGAAAAGTGAATAAATCTTCTTCATAGTCGGAAATTGTGATTGTTTAAATTGTTATTTTGTTTATTTTGTTAATCAAGAAATGATATTAAATTATTGTTTCATTAGCTTTTATCTTGATAGATAGGGTTTGTAGTAAGATTTTTTTTCTACGTGGAAATTAGGGTTTTTGGATAGTTAGATTGATAAAAATTATGTTTCAATTCCGCTTGGTATAGGGTTTATTAGTTACAGATTTAGCGCGCAATTTGTTTTATACTTCACGGATTGATATGCAAAATTACACCATTTCTTTTAATTGTACAAGTATATGCAATAGGAATATAGCTAAAAAATGTTAAAAATATTTTTGATGATAAGAGCTTTAAGGACTTTAGGGGCTTTAAGGACCTAAAAAAGGTGTTTTATTATAAATAATGTGTAGTTAATACATCGTTGGTCTTAACCAACTCACATACACGCTCTCTGGTGGCGAACCATAAGGTAAAAGGAAGTCGGTGAAACCGACGATGTATTAAAAGATGAAGGGGATTTGAACAGGGTGATGGGTGGGATTGTTAGATTAGTAAAGAAATTTTCAAAAAAAAGTATAAGAATATGATCAGAATTAATTCATTTATGAAGGCTGCGTCCGGAAAACGTGAGGCGTTGGTCGAAATGGCTTTGAAACTTGTTGAAGAATCGAAGAAAGAACGCGGTTGTGTGGCTTACGACCTGTATATTGATGCTCGAGACCAAGACCGAATGATGATTTGCGAAACATGGAACGATGTAGAGAGTTTGACCTCGCATCAGGGCAGCAGGCATTTTGTTGAAATTGTGCCCCGACTTCATGAGCTGGCAGAAGAACGTCATCTTGATAAGTTTGAGTTTAATAATAAATAAATGTGTAGGCTGAAACGTCAGCCCGACACTGAAAATGTTAAAGGAAGGCGACTTGATAGGGTTGACCTTTCTTTTTTATTGCCTGTGGTGATTTTTTTTGTTAATTTTGCCAATAATCACGAATATTACTAATATCAGCTTGCGATGTCTATAAAATTTGATGAGTTCCAACAGAAAATCATAGATTTGAACCGAGGAAATTGTCTGGTGCTTGCTCCGCCGGGATGTGGCAAAACCGCAATCCTTGCCGAACGTGTGGCTCGGGCAATTGAATCGGGACGTGACCCGTCAAAAATGCTTTGTCTGACATTTACCAACCGTGCGTCACGTGGAATGAAAGAACGTATCGAACGGCGGACGGGCAGCGAGTCGGGGGTTTTTGTGGGAAATACTCACCGTTTTTGCGGACATTTTTTGTTTGAGAATGGAATTGTCGAAAAATCGACCGGAATACTTGATGAACAGGACTGCCGGTCGGTGCTGGCTGAGCTGTCGGGTATAAACGATGAATCGAGTTTGAACCGAGACCAGTCACGATTGATAAATGATGCGTTCAACGTGCAGCACTTGATTTATCAGTTTCGTCATCATCATCCCGACATAATACTCCAGAATGTCGATCGAGAGATAATCGAGTCGATGAAGGGTGTGGCTGCCGAACTTGAAATGACGCCGTCAAGGAGTGTGATTGTCGATGTTTATGACACGATTGACACGGTGATTGACAAGATTGGTGACAGTCCGTATCACAGTCCGATTCTCGGTGTTCTGAGGCTCGCGCGAGATTATGAACGATATAAACAGGAGCATCGTATAATCGATTTTGACGATATGTTGCTGAGAACCTACGACCAATTGAAATCGGGAGAATACAGACGGTATGACTGGGTGCAGGTTGACGAGGTGCAGGATTTGAATATGTTGCAACTGGCGATTATCGAGTTGCTTGTGGAGCAGGGAGATAACAGTGTGTCGGTATTCCTTGGCGATGAGCAACAGTCGATTTTCTCGTTTATCGGAGCAAAAGGCAAGACGATAGATTATCTGAGAAATCAGTGTCAGGAAAATATTTACAGACTCGAAAAGAACTACCGTTCGCCGGGCTATCTGCTTGAGATGACGAATAGTTATGCGGTTGAAAACTTAGGGGTGGATCCGAACGTGTTGCCGACGCCGTCAAACTATCAGGCGGCTTGGGGAGAGAGCATGACAATCGTGTGTGCGGCTGACGACCGAGGTGCGGTCGAGCGGGTTGTACGCCGAGCCAAGGAATCACCCAAAGACCGACGTTTGGCGGTGATTGTGGCGACCAACCGTGAGGCTGACCGGCTGTCAGAGGCGATGGGCGATTATCCCCATTTCAAAATTTCGGGGACAGATTTCTTCTCGACTGACCAAATGCAACTGTTGCTGGGGCATCTGTCGCTTGTCGGGAATGAACATAACCCGTTGGTATGGAGCAAGATATTGCTCGGTTTGAAATTGGCTAAAAATAAGACGCAAGCCCGAAAGATTATAGCAAGAATGATGTCGGCGAGTGTATCGCCCACCGATATGCTGATTTATGACGAGGATTCGTATCTGCTTGAATTTGCAGATGATTACGAGCATAAAGAGTGTGTCATTTTTGACACCGAAACCACCGGACTTGATGTGAAGCAGGATGATATCGTGCAGATTGCGGCGATAAAGGTGAAAGGTGGTAAAGTTGTTGATTCACTTAATGTTGTAATGCACACCGACAAGCCGATACCGCCTATGTTGGGCGATATTCCCAATCCGTTGATCGAGGAATATGCAAAGTCAAAACATACAGCCCGAAAGGAGGGATTAAGGCAATTTTTAGACTTTGCCGGGGATGTCACGCTGATAGGGCATAACGTCGAATTTGATTATAACATTTTGCGTAACAACCTCAAACGGGATTATCCCGAAGGGGTTGAACGGCTGAAATCGCGTCGGTTTGATATGTTGAAGGTTGCCCGGTTGCTGTTTCCGCGTCTGTTCAGCTATAAATTGAAGGATTTGCTGACTGCATTTGAACTTGAAGGCGAAAACTCGCATTTGGCTGATGATGATATAGTTGCGACGAAGTCTGTTGCCGATTATTTTACCGAATATTTCAATCGGGACGTAAGAGCCGCACACGAAAAAATGTTGCAGGATGCGGCTGATTTCCGAAAGAAATTCAGGGATTGCTACGGCGAACTGTATCGTAGTGGGGTTGAGCGGCTTTATGAGGAGGCCGAACGTCCGCTTTCGGGCGAACTGATGAGAGCTTATAACAACTTTCTGGGGCGGAAAATCATCACGGCTCCGCTTGACAAGCTACGGTATGTCGTGAAATTTCTTGATGGCAGATTTGGTGAACCTATGTCATCGTTGCGTAAGCGACTGGATGTTGTCGGCAGTGACCTGAACACGTTCAGGGAGTCGGATTTGTGTGAAGGTGATATTGTTGATGAAAGTGTGTTTATCACGACCGTCCATAAAGCGAAAGGACTTGAGTTTGACGATGTTATAATCTTTGGTGCGGTTGACGGAACCTATCCGTTCTTTATGTCGGAAACCGAGGATGAACGAATGGAAGATGCCCGCAAACTGTATGTTGCCCTGACGCGTGCGCGCCAATCCTTGACGATTATGACCTATGAAAGGTATATAGCTGAAACTCAATATGGTATAAAGATGTATGACAAAGAAATGTCGCCATTTTTAGTGCCGGTGCTAAAATATTTTAAGTAAAATAAAAGAGCCTGTTCGTCAGTGGAACCGGCTCTTGGTTAGCGTTCAAGCTCTGAAAGATATAAGAGCGATGCGCCTTCTTGGAACATTGATGAAATTTTCTTAATAATACGTTTCATATATACTGAATTTTGGTGTTATGTTATTAAATCATGTTATCTAACATATAAACGCCAAATGGCTTAAAAATGTTTAATCGGTTTGATAATTCACTTATAATGACTAATTTTGTACTTACAATGTGAAAACAAACTGAAAATAGCAAAATGAACCGAATAATTTCAATAATATTGTTTTTGGCAGGCGCGCTGATGGGTGTCAGCGGTCAAACCACTGCCAATCAGACCTATTTCCCATATCCGACCCCTCCGGGTACGATGGAAAATTTTTATGAACGTTGCAATTATATGACTGAACATTTCTGGGATAATTGCAATTTCAAGTCGGCATTCTCGTCGCACGAACGCCTTAAGGGTGCGTTTGGCGACTATGTTTCGATGGCTGCCCATGCAAGTATCGACACGGTTATGATGTCAATCAATAATTTGATTAAGAGCGTTGACAAGGTTAATCCGCGTAACCTGCTTGTGCTTGGTAAGATAGCTCGTGCA
The DNA here is from genome assembly GCA_947174335.1 of uncultured Porphyromonadaceae bacterium. Lineage (GTDB taxonomy): Bacteria > Bacteroidota > Bacteroidia > Bacteroidales > Muribaculaceae > CAJUPY01. Next base: position 7,820 of record CAMWIM010000050.1, read on the forward strand.
ACACTATTGACCGATACAAGCGAGATTTACAGCGAACAGCTTTACTATCCGTTTGCCAAAGCGGTTGCCGACTGCAAAAAAATTCCCGAAGTTGACCGAAAACCGTTTATCAGGGAAGCCCGAATTCTTGGCGGTACGCAGGAAGGAATGATTGCCCCCGATTTCGAGTTTGTCAAACTTGACGGCTCGAAAGGACATTTGTCAGACCTCAAAGGTAAACGTGTTCTCTTGTTCTTTGAAGACCCTGAAAAAGATTCGACCCACATGTTGCAGGTGCGTCTGAGCGTCGATTACAACCTCAAGCAATTGATTGAAAAGGGTTATATTACGGTGTTGAACATTTATCCCGGAAAGCCTGATGCCGAGTGGATTGCAAAAGCATCAGACCTGCCGTCGACATGGACTGTAGGTTCATCGGCTACGGTCGGCGATTTGTTTGACTTGACAAATCCTCCGGTGATCGTGTATTTGACCGACGAACAAAAGATTTTGTCAAAAACACTTGATAAAGACCGCCTTTTGAATATGCTCCAGATTTTGAATCAGAGCGTAAGACAGCCCAAGGTAAAAGAAAAAGTTACTGAGTAACGATGAAAATTGCAGTTCTTATTTCAGGTGGAGTGGATAGCGCAGTCAGTGTGCTACGCCTTCTCGAACAAGGGTTTGACCTTCATTTGTTTTACATCAGAATCGGGATGGACAATGGTGAGGGTGATTGCTCTGCCGATGAGGACATAGAAATGTGTACGTTGATTGCACGTCGATTTAACTTGCCTTTTGACGTTGTGTCATTGCATCAGGAGTACTGGGACAACGTGATGCAATATGCGTTGGATACGGTCAAGCTCGGTTTGACTCCCAACCCCGATGTGATGTGCAACAAGATGATCAAGTTCGGCTATTTTGAGCAGAGATGGGGACATGAGTTTGATTTGACTGCTACCGGACACTATGCGACTAAAACGATTGTTGACGGTGTTGAATACCTGTCGACCGGTGTTGACCTCGTAAAAGATCAGACCGATTTTCTTGCGCGAATTTCGTATGATCAGCTCACCCACACGATTTTCCCGATTGGAGATATGCCCAAAGCCGAAGTGCGCCGACGTGCCGAGGAGGCAAATTTGCCCAACGCATTCCGCCGTGACAGTCAAGGCATCTGTTTTCTTGGAAAAATTAACTACAACGACTTCATAAAACGACATTTGGGCGAAAAAGAGGGCCCGATTATTGAAATCGAAACCGGCAAAAAAATCGGTACACATCATGGCTATTGGTTCCACACTATCGGCCAGCGCAAAGGACTCGGACTGAGTGGCGGACCGTGGTATGTCGTGCGAAAAAATGTGCGTGACAACGTCGTTTACGTCTCAAACGGATATGACACCGAAAAGCAGTACGGCAAAAAAATTCATGTCGGACAGATGCATTTTATCAGTGGAAATCCGTGGCAAGGCGGCTGTAATGGCGTTGAAATCACCTTTAAAAATCGCCATACTCCACTCTTTTTGAAAGCCCGGCTGACATGTGTGTCAGAGGAGGATGGCGAATATCTGATAGAGAGCGAAACGCCTGTTCAGGGCATAGCTCCGGGACAATTTGCTGTTATCTATGACAAAGATTCGCGGTTGTGCTACGGTAGCGGAGTGATAACCGGTCGAAATACTGACAAACTAAAGATTTAAACGAGATGGAAAACAGAGTAAGACTCCACATACTTGGCTTGTCATACAGTCAGATTCAGGCAGGTGCGTATGCTCTGATTTTGGCTGAAGATAATGGTCCGCGACGCATCCCTGTTGTAATCGGCGCGCCTGAAGCACAGTCGATTGCGATAAAAATGCAAGGAATGAATCCTCCACGTCCGTTCACCCATGACCTTTTTGTCAGTTTTGCTCATGGGTTTGGAGTAACACTTCGCGAAGTCTTCATATATAAATTTCAAGACGGTATTTTTTATTCAGAATTGACCTTCAGCGACGGCGAACGTCAGATTGTGCTTGATTCGCGTACGTCAGATGCGATTGCGATTGCCATCAGGTCAAAGTCGCCTATCTATACCACTAAAGAAATTCTCGAAGAAACCGGATTCATTATGGAATCGCCCGATGAAAGCGGAGACAATGAACATGATGAAAACGGAGAGACGGCTGAAAGTGACGAATTGTTCAATCCCGATGTTCCGATTGAGCGTATGAGCATCGAGGAACTTGAGCGTACGCTTGCCCACTGCATCGAGAAAGAAGACTATGAGGAGGCTGCTCGTGTCAGTGAACTTCTCCGACGTAAAAAAGAGGGGCTGACCGACTTTGAAGCAGACAACGACACTGATATCTCAGGTTTTGACTTATAAAAATATTAATATCACATTTATTGCAATTAAATTTAATACAAAAAAACGATGAAAGGAATTAAAACACGTCTCGCAATACTGAATTTTATAGAATTTGCAGTTTGGGGAGCTTACTTAACTTCGCTTGGCAGTTATCTTGTCGGTATAGGTCTGGCAACCAACATTGCATGGTTTTATGCGATTCAGGGAATTGTTTCAATATTTATGCCCGCACTGATCGGTATAATTGCCGACCGCTGGATTCAGGCTCAAAGAATGTTGAGTTTGTGTCATCTGCTTGCCGGTGTGTTTATGATTGGAGCGAGCGTGTACGCAATACAGGCAGGCGACAATGTGCAGTTCGGACCCTTGTTCCTGCTGTATTCACTGTCGGTTGCGTTTTTTATGCCGACAATCGGACTCGCCAACTCGGTTGCCTATACCGCTTTGACCAAAGCCGGATTGGACACCGTAAAACATTTCCCACCTATTCGTGTTTTCGGAACTATCGGTTTTATCTGTCTGATGCTTTTTGTTAATTTCACAGGATTTCAGAATAATTGCTATCAATTATTGTCGTCGGGTGTGCTGAGCTTGGTTATGGCCGTTTATGCACTGACAATGCCGGCGTGTCCTGTAGGCAAGGGCAGCGGATCGACTTCGCTTGTTGATGCACTCGGATTGAAAGCCTTTACATTGTTTAAAGACCGTCAGATGGCATTGTTCTTCATATTCAGCATGATGCTCGGTGTCTCATTGCAGATTACAAACGGATTTGCCAACCCGTTTATCCAGAGCTTCGGTATAATTCCCGACTATGCCGATACATGGGGAGTTAAAAATGCAAATGCACTCATCTCGTTGTCTCAGATTAGCGAAACACTGTGTATTTTGCTGATTCCTTTCTTCCTCAAACGATTTGGAATAAAGGTTGTTATGTTGATGTCAATGATGGCGTGGGTATTCCGTTTCGGTTTGTTCGGTCTCGGAAATCCCGGCGGTGGTGTATGGCTGTTCGTTTTGTCAATGATTGTCTATGGTATCGCATTTGACTTCTTCAATGTGTCAGGTTCGCTTTATGTTGACCGTCGCACCGATGTCTCCATGAGAAGTAGTGCCCAGGGACTTTTTATGGTGATGACAAACGGTATTGGAGCAACTGTCGGTACATTATGCGCCCAGGCGATAATCAACCACTATGTTTACGATTTGCCCGAAGGCTCGGTTGACCGTGTGGCAGGCTGGAGCACTTCCTGGCTTATCTTTGCCGGCTTCGCGCTTGTCGTGGCTGTGATGTTTATGATATTGTTCAAAAATCCGCGTGAGGCAAATCAGCCGACAGCCGCTGAAATAATAGAACAGGCAACTGAAGAAGATGATGCTGCAGGCATAATCGATGTTAAATAAATTATTGGCTGACTGATGATTCAGTTTTATGCACCTGATATAGAATCGACCTTGACGTTGCCAGAAAGCGACTCGGCTCATGCTGTAAGAGTGTTGAGAATGAAGCCTGGCGACCCGCTTGTCGTTGTCGATGGCAAGGGGAACAGATTTAACTGTATTCTTGAAAGCGATCATTCAAAGCGTGCGGCCGTGTCGATTGAATCTGTCGAGCATATTGCTCCTTTCTGGCAAGCTCCAATCACTGTTGCTGTCGCTCCGACAAAACATCTCGACCGCATGGAATGGATGCTTGAAAAACTGACAGAGCAGGGGATTGATCGCTTCGTGCCGTTGTTGTGCCGTTATTCCGAGCGCAAAGAAATCAAAACTGAACGTCTTGAAAAGATTGTTGTGTCGGCAATGAAGCAGTCGCTGAAAACCGTGCTCCCGATTGTAGAGCCGATGACACGTTTGAGCGAATTTATCAGGAATGACAAATCGGAACAACGTTTTATTGCGTATTGTGACCCGTCAATTCCGCGTAAATTCCTTGTAGATGAGTATGAGCCGGGACGATCGGTGTCAATCTTGATTGGTCCCGAAGGCGATTTTTCAAAAGAAGAAATAAAAGAAGCACTTGATGCCGGCTATGTCCCTGTTTCGCTTGGCGAGGCTCGGCTGAGAACCGAATCTGCCGCTCTTGCCGGGGTAACTGCTTTTCATGTGCTGAATCAATTAAAGAAAAAAGAGTAATGATGAATAATATAATCGATTATCTCAAGTCGTCATCAACAGACAATTTTTTCCTGTTTGCAGGTCCGTGTGTAATCGAAGGCGAGCAAATGGCACTGGACATTGCCGGGAAAGTTAGTGAAATTACTTCACGGCTTAATATACCGTATGTCTTCAAGGGCAGTTACCGCAAGGCAAACCGCTCGCGCATCGACTCTTTTACCGGAATCGGCGATATTGAAGCCTTAAAAATTTTACGAAAGGTCAGAGAAACGTTCAATATTCCGGTTGTCACAGACATTCACTCGGTCGACGAAGCCCGTATGGCAGCTGAGTATGTTGATGTTCTGCAGATTCCCGCATTTCTGTGCCGCCAAACCGACTTGCTTGTTGCTGCTGCCGAGACCGGTCGCTTTGTTAATATCAAAAAAGGACAGTTCCTATCGCCTGAATCGATGAAGTTCGCCGTCGAGAAAGTACGCGATGCAGGTAATAATCAAGTTGCTGTAACAGAGCGTGGTACGACATTCGGCTATCAAGATTTGGTGGTTGATTATCGTGGTATTCCCGAGATGCAGAAAAACGGTTGTCCGGTGATTCTTGACATCACTCACTCTCTGCAACAGCCCAATCAGTCAGCCGGTGTCACCGGCGGTCGTCCCGACCTTATCGAAACGGTTGCCAAAGCCGGTATTGCAGTCGGAGTTGACGGAATTTTCATAGAGACTCATCAAAATCCTGCCGTAGCAAAGAGCGATGGGGCTAATATGTTGCGTCTTGACTTGATGGAGCAGTTGCTCGAACGTTTGACAATTTTGCGTCAGGCGATAGTCAAAATCAATTCATGAAAAATTTTATCACTGTTTAAGCGATAAATTTATCATATTTTTTGAACAATAACAGGTGCTCACTTGTTATAAATCTATAGAGATTTATTTTTATAGAATTAACCGCTAATATTTAAGATTAACCTGTTAAATCTAAATAATATAATTAAAAAACCGAAAAACAATTCATCACAGTTATGATTATCCAATTATTATTTGTTCTTGCCGCAATTATAGTTGGCGCACGACTTGGAGGCATGGGTCTCGGAGTTATGGGTGGCGTTGGAATTGCAGTCCTTGTATTTGTGTTTGGTCTCGAACCGACAACACCGCCTATTGATGTGATGCTGATGATAGCCGCAGTAATTTCGGCAGCGGCATCGATGCAAGCAGCCGGAGGGCTTGATTACCTCGTGAAGCTTGCCGAAAAATTGCTTAGAAAAAATCCCTCACAAGTTACAATTCTCAGTCCATTGGTAACATACGCATTCACTTTTGTTGCCGGAACAGGTCACGTTGCATATTCTGTTTTGCCTGTGATCGCTGAGGTGGCTCGTGAAACAAAAATCCGTCCCGAGCGTCCGCTGGGTATCGCTGTTATTGCTTCTCAGCAGGCTATCACGGCAAGCCCGATTTCTGCTGCTACAGTAGCTTTGCTCGGTTTGTTGACCGGATTTGACATCACTTTGTTTGATATTCTGAAAGTGACAATCCCGGCAACCCTTGTTGGTGTGCTTGTCGGCGCATTCTTCTCTCGCAAGGTTGGGAAGGAACTCGAAGACGATCCTGAATATCAGCGTCGAGTCAAAGAAGGTATGATTGTGGAGAACAATCAGAAATACAACGAAATACGCAGCAGTGCCCGTGCAAAATGGTCGGTAATTCTGTTCTTGATTTCGACTGCACTTATTGTTGTGTTCGGTTCAATTCCGTCAATCCGTCCGTCGTTTAACGGTACACCCGTCGATATGCCGGCAATCATCGAGATTCTGATGCTCTCGACAGCCGCAATCATCCTTCTTGTGTCAAAAACAAATGGTATTGCACCGACACAAGGCAGTGTGTTCATTGCCGGAATGCAAGCCGTCATTGCAATCTTCGGTATTGCGTGGATGGGCGATACATTTATTCATGGTAACATCGAAACGCTTACGGGTTCGATAGAGGGATTTGTGCGACAGATGCCGTGGTTGTTCGGTTTGGCGCTTTTCGTGATGTCAATCCTGCTTTACAGTCAGGCTGCGACAGTTCGTGCGATTGTTCCACTTGGAATTGCACTTGGAATGAGTCCGATGATGCTTATCGCATTGTTCCCTGCCGTTAATGGCTACTTCTTTATCCCCAACTACCCGACAATTGTGGCAGCGATAAACTTTGATCGCACAGGTACGACCGGAATTGGCAAGTGGATATTGAACCACTCGTTTATGATGCCCGGAATGGTCGCTACAATCGTTGCAATTCTAACGGGTTTAGCTTTGATACATATTTATTAAGAAACTATATAATCAACAATTTAATTCTTTAAGCTTATGAATTTCCTTAAAAAAGCAGGCCTTATGTTGGCCGTAGTTCTTACAGCGTCTGCAGGAGCATTTGCTCAGAAACTACCTAACATTTACATCCTTGCCACTGGTGGTACAATTGCAGGGACAGGTACATCGGCAACTCAAACTAACTACACTTCGGGTCAGGTTGCGATCAGTTCGCTTATTGATGCTGTGCCTGAAATCAAAAAAATAGCCAACGTAACCGGAGAACAGATTGTTAACATCGGTTCTCAGGATATGAATGATGAAGTTTGGTTGATTCTTGCCAAACGTATCAACGAGCTTCTCAAAAACGGCAACGTTGACGGTATCGTAATCACTCACGGAACTGACACAATGGAAGAAACCGCTTACTTCCTCAACCTCACTGTGAAGAGCGACAAACCTGTTGTATTGACCGGTTCTATGCGTCCTTCTACCGCTATTAGCGCCGATGGTCCTCTTAACCTTTACAATGCAGTTGTAACTGCTGCTACCGAGGCTTCTAAAGGCAAGGGCGTTCTCATCGCTATGAACGGACTCGTTCTTCCCGCTCACGGAACAACAAAAATGAACACTACCGATGTTCAGACATTCCAGGCTCCTAACTCAGGCGCACTCGGTTACATCTTCAACAGCAAAGTGTTCTATAATATGATTACTCTTAAACGTCACACTACTGAATCAGTATTTGATGTAACCAACCTAACCAAACTTCCCAAAGTTGGTATTGTTTACAGCTATTCAAATGTTGACGCCGATGTCATGAATCCATTCCTTTACAACGGTTATCAAGGTCTCGTTCACGCCGGTGTAGGTAACGGAAACATCCACAAAAACATCTTCCCCAAGCTTGAAGAAGCTCGTAAAAAAGGTATCGTTGTTGTTCGTTCAAGCCGTGTTCCAACCGGTCCTGTAACTCTCGACGATGAGGTAGATGATGAAAAATACACATTTGTAGCTTCACAGGAACTCAATCCACAGAAAGCTCGTGTACTTCTCATGCTTGCTCTCACCAAAACAACAGACTGGAAACAGATTCAGCAGTACTTCAACGAATATTAATAAGTTGCTTTAAACCTAAATATATGGGCAAGCCTCTACCCGGCAGGATTCAGACTTGCCCATATTATTTCATGCCACGATTATAAACACGTTTAATTTAACAGAATGAAAGCATATATTAAAGGCATTATTTTAACATCGGTCTTGGCATCGCCTGTTTTGATGCATGGTCAAATCTCAAATAGCGGTGCAGGAAAGGTAGACGAAAAAAGTCTTTTTGAAACCGTTACTAAAATCGAAAAGAAAACTGATAAGTTTAATCTGTATCTCAACATGCACGGCGATTTCGTTGCCGATTTCGTCGGTTCAGACTATCAGGATGCTACTTTTAAAATGCAACAGCTTCGCCTTGAGATGAAAGGTAACATCAACAACTGGTTGAGCTACCGTTATCGTCAGCGTCTTAACAAAGGAAATGATACCGCAGGCTATCGCGATAACACCTTGGGAAGTATCGATATTGTCGGTATCGGCTTGAATTTTAACAAGTTCTCAATGTTTATGGGTAAGCAGTGCGCTGCCTATGGTGGTATTGAGTTTGATCTCAATCCCATTGAGATTTATCAGTATAGCGACATGATTGACAACATGACTAACTTTATGTCGGGTGTTAACTTCGCTTACAACTTTACCGATAAACAACAACTCCAATTCCAGGTGCTTAATGCGATAAACGGAAGCTCAAAGTCAATGTATGGCGATTATGAAAAAGCCAAATTACCGATGGTTTACACCTTGAATTGGAACGGTAATTTCCTCGATGTTTTCAAGACCCGTTACTCTGCTTCAATCATGAGCGAGACCAAAGGCGAAAAAATGTTCTATTATGCTCTCGGTAATGAATTTAATATTACTCGTGATTTCGGTGCATATTTTGACTGGATGTATTCTCGCGAAGGCGTTGACCGTAAAGGTATTATGACCGGTATTATCGGTGCTGACAATGGATATAACACATCAAAAGTCGACTATATGTCATACGTTCTTCATCTTAACTATCGTTTTTGCAAACGCTGGAATGTGTTCTTTAAAGGAATGTATGAAAATGCCGGTATTTACAAAGCTCACGAAGGGTTGGCTAAAGGTCGCTACCGCAACTCATTCGGCTATATCGGCGGTTTGGAATATTACCCCTTGAACGACAGCAATCTTCACTTCTTTGTGACTTATATCGGTCGTAGATTTAACTATACCGATCTCGGCAAAGAATACGGTAATTCTAACTACAACACCAACCAGTTCCAAGTTGGATTTATCTGGCAAATGCCTGTTTTCTAAAACTGTTTATATATGAAGGGGCGGAATCATGTTTTGGTTCCGCTTTTTTTTATTTATGCGATATTATTGTGAAAAATGAGTGAAAATACAAATCGAATTACTAAATTTGTAGCTAATTTGCTAAAGAACGTCCAATCTTGTCATAACTCTTAATGAAACTTACACAAAGAATCATCTTCTTATTGGTGGGAATATCTCTGTTACCGCTTTCGGGCTGTAACAGCGACATCTTTTTGTCTGAACCGCCTTTGAACGACGAGACTTTGAAAGCTACAATCGATGGCGACGGTGGTGAGGTCGAATTTCACATACCTGTGAAAGGACTTGAATACATTTCGCTCAATCAGGTCAGTTCGTTAGACGTCTATTGTACATACTTAAACGCTGAAGGCGACACGATTGACAGTTCATCGCCGGCTTCTGAGGTAAGTAAAATTGAATTTGAGTCAGATTTCTACAAATTCGAGATAGAAAAAAACGACGGCAACCTTATTGTCAAGAGTATTTGCAATACATCGTCCTATGAGACAGTGAGGACAATTATGCTCCAATACACTTATGGCTACAGATTTATTGATATCAATATTCTCCCCGGTAAAGAGCTTAAGTTGGTTGAAACCTTCTACTACCATGATTTGGTAGTAAAAGAACGCACCGCTACTCAGCGCTATCGATTCTTTAACGGCGGACATTTGGCTCAGACAATAGAATTTATGCCATATCTCAACGAGCGCGCCAATCTATTTCTCGATCCCGAACGCGAAAGTCTGTGGGTTTGTGCAAACTACTATAAAATCACTGTCCCGGTCTATCTTGACGGTAATTGGACATTCAAAGAAATGCCCAATGTCCGACCAGGCTACATTTATGAGTTGGATGGACCCGACCAGTTTACTAAAGTTCCGGTTGAAATTCCCGCTAACTCAGTCACCACTGTAGCGTTGGACATCATTTACAGCCAGGCTTATTGTCGTGGTTGTATGGTGTTCCTGAACGAAGTTCTCGATCGAAAAATTGACGTGGTTTTTGATGTGACATCTGTATATCCGATAAATCATGAAATTAGAATTGAAGATATTCAATAAAATATTTGTTGCTCTAATAGCTTTGTTTGTCGGACTTTCAGCAAAAGCCGACTCGATACCTTGTGATGAATCACATCCGTTGGTGTGGCGTGTCGGTTTTGATATCTCGCCTGCGTGGGTTCCGGGGACAAGTTCCTTCCTAAGAGGTGACAATCTCGAAAAAAACCATATTAATTCAGTGATATCAGGCGATTTGCGAGCCGACTTCCGTTTTAACCCGATGAGCCGTAACGGAATGTTATATCGCGGGTTATATCAAGGTATAGGCTTGGGAATCAAAAACTTTTTTGCTCCCAAACAGCTTGGAACTCCCGGATCGGTTTATGCATTTCAAGGTGCGCCAATCTGTCGTTTCAATAATCGGTTGTGGCTTGGTTATGAGTGGCAATTTGGAGCCGCTTTCGGTTGGAAACATTACCAACAGGAGTCAGAAGAATTCAATACAGCCGTTGGTACTTCGGTTACTGCCCACATGGGCATAGCCTTCAAATTGAATTACGAAATTTCACCTCGCTGGCAGGTTTCACTCGGACTGTCAGGCAATCATTATTCCAACGGTAATACAAAACTGCCCAACGGAGGTGTCAATTCACTTGGTGGGTCAATTGGCGTCATGTACACCATTAATCCGGTAGATAAATCAACTCCGGTTGATGAGGAATTGGAGAAAGAAGCCAACCGCCATAGATGGACTTATGATATAGTCGCCTACGGAGCTTGGCGGAGCCGCATCGTTGTGGTCGGTAACCCGCCAGAACCAGAACTTTGTCCCGGACGCTTTGGTGTTGTCGGTATGCAGTTTGCTCCGCTTTTTCGTCTGAATCGGTGGGTTGGCATAGGACCGTCGCTCGATATACAGTGGGACGAAAGTGCCGGACTTGAACCCTATTGGGTAGTCGGAAGCCGCGACGAAAATATTTTGTTTGAACGCCCCCCGTTTGGCAAACAGCTTAGCGTTGGACTCTCAGTCCATGCCGAACTCACCACTCCAATTTTCGCCATCAACGCCGGCTTGGGTTACGACCTCGTTTCGCCCTTCGGCAACAAACGCTTCTACCAATCCCTAACCCTTAAAACCTTCGTTACCTCCCGACTCTTCCTAAACGTCGGCTACCGCCTCGGCAACTTCAGCTCACCCCAAAACCTAATGCTCGGAGTCGGAGTAAGATTGTGATATTCCAGGAATATTAAAATAATTAGTTTTATCTATATTTTAAAAATTTATTGTATCTTTGCGGTGACCTAACGCCGTGTGACTTTTAAAGTCGGAGTGTGGGAGGTCATTATATTTTTTTGAAGCGTTTATCTGCGCTTGATTCTTGGCTATCAGAAATGTGGCAATTTCTAAAGCATCGTCAAGAGTGAAGTAACGGTAGATGTCTCGGGTATGATTTGCGTACTCATGAGTGGACTATGTCGTGAAGACATGTCTATCATGATGTCTTTATCATACGGCGTGGGCTCTGCGTTACTCGTTCTACGATGAAACGGCGATGCCACATGCCTTGATAGC
>CAMWIM010000051.1 GCA_947174335.1 uncultured Porphyromonadaceae bacterium
TTCATTTCGAGACTGCAAAATTACAAATAATTATTCATTCTTGAAAATTACAGTCGTCCCTACGAGTTCTCAACAATCAAGATAGAAGATAGCCTCTTTAATATCTTGAAAGTTAAATTTTAAAGAATAATATAGGATAATACTGAAATATTATTTTAATGTATTATTTTTGCAAAAAAAATAATATGAGATTGATTTGCTTAGATATAGAAGCTACAGATAACGGTGAAATGTTAGAATTGTCAATATTTCAATTTGACAATAATCAGGAGATTTATCATAGTTATTTCAAACCTGAAAATACAAATAGTTGGACAAACAAAGTCCATCACATTACACCTGATATGGTAAAGAATGCACCTTCATGCAAATCTGAGAGAATTAAAATTCAAAAAATAATTGACGATGCAGATGTGATTATTGGTTTTGCATTGGCTAATGATATTAAGTATCTAAACAGACATAAAATTTCAATACCATTAAATATTTATCAATTAGATGTTCAAGATTGGTTTTGGTATTATATAGGAAAGGAGAATGGAATTGAATTTGGATCGGTTCCCAAACTTTCAAAATGTGCAGAAATACTTAAACTTAATTTTTCGGAGGAAACAGAGGCGCATTCAGCTACAAACGATACAAAAATAACGTTGACAATTTTCAAGAAAATATTAGATAAATATAATATTGATAAGATAACACCAAAATTAATTGATGAATTTAAAGATTCATATATTAAAGAAAAGAGATGGAATGCGGAAAAAAGAGCAAAAGGGATTTTGTCATTACTTAAATGCTCAACTGGTTATATTCTAAAAAATAATTTGTATAATGAAGAAAAAATAAATGAATTATCGATAGTCGTAAATAGCCGTTATATTGGCGAGCATGAGATAAGAGAAAAATTCAAAAAAAGAGAGTTCGTTCTCAATAGCGGTATCTATATATTGAAATCAGCTGATATTGAGTTCTTTCTTAATTATTCAAATACGTATGATGCGTTCAAAGAAGATTTCTATAGAAAGTTCTATAATGCAAAAAGATCGCGAAAGGGGAGATTAGATTTTAATATTAGATAAATTAAATAATTAATTTGAAATCGAAAAAAGGGATATAATATATTTTATATGTATTTATGTTGAAGATAAAAGAGAGCCTTTTGTTCTTCAATTTCGCGGCGTAGCTCTTGTTCAGAGGGAAGAAGTGTTAGATATTTCGATGCAAAAAGTTGTTTATTACCATTGAGAACGGAATATTTTGCAATATCCTGATCTGTTTCTGAGCATAGAACTATACCCAATGTGGGATTATCGCCGTCTGTACGTTTCAGATCATCATACATCCTAACATACATATCCATTTGCCCTACATCCTGATGAGTTATTTTGTTTGTCTTTAAATCAATCAATACAAAGCATTTTAATATAAAGTTGTAGAACACAAGATCTATATAATAATCATCTGTTTCGGTAGAAATATGCTGTTGACGTTCTACAAAAGCAAATCCTTTGCCTAATTCCATGATGAATTGTTGCAAATGATTGATTAATGCGTTTTCAAGTTCCTTTTCGGTATATTTTTGGTCTTTGGAAATACCAAGAAATTCTGTGACGTATGGCGATTTTAGGAACATAGCCGGAGAAATTTGACTATATTCTTTCCCCGATGTCTTTATCTCCATTTCTTCCTTTACTTCTTCAGAATTTGAAGAGGCAAGTAGCCGGTAATAATATTGTGTGGAAACATTACGGTCAAGCGTTCTTGATGACCACATTTGAGTGGAAGCTTCTGTTAGATACCATTCGCGAGCCACTTTGTCAGGAACACGTAATAATGACCGTATATGAGTCCACGTAAGATTTGGAACGCGTGCGTTCCAAATCTCCCAATCGGGAAATAATTTATAGAATAGCCTGTAGTTTTGAAGATTACGAGGACTAAATCCTCTCCCTAATTCCAATGTTAATTGTTTAGATAGTTCTTTTAAAGTAGCTGTTCCATAATCAGCACGAATATTGCCTCCTTGTTCTTCATTTACGATACGTTCCCCAATTTCCCAATAAGCATTAAGCATAGCTGTATTTATAGCTGAAGCGGCTTGACTTCGGGCATAATTCAAGATATTTTTAATATCAGATATTAAGCGACCAGAAATATTTAGATCAAAGTTTGATTTCATTGCCAAGTAATTTCATTGTAGTAATGTATTACGCAAAGATATGAATAATTATTGAGATTTCAAAAATGAAGGGAGACGCATCCAGTTCGGTGCGCCTCCCTTTGTTAGTTAATGTTGAATAGCTTGATTATTGCTCGTCGACAAACAGGGGATCCCATGCGGGGAGCATGATGGGTTTCTGTTTGAGCATATCGAGATATTTTTTAGGAACGTATTTTTTGTTGATTACGACGCGGAAAAGATATTCGTCCATCCATTTGTCAGTGGCGATGAGGTGACGGTTGTTTGCACCGTTACCCCAGCTGTTTTCGATGTTGAGGGTGCCGTTTTCGCGGTTGAGGAATTTTGCAACGTCACATGAGAAATACATCGCAGTTGAGGCTTTGATTGATTCGATTGCAAGCGGTTTTAGCTCATCCTCAGTTAGATATTCCACATTTTATAATAATTATCGCCTATAGGGTTTATACAGAGAAAATTCGACAGATAAAATTGTAACAAAAAATCGGGCTTGCGAAAGGTTAGTGCAAGCCCGATATTGACCGATTTGATGAAAAGAGTCTAAATGATATCGGTCGGCAGAAAAGAATTTTCAAAGAAGTACTATTCGCCCTAAAGTCATAAGTACAGCATACCCCAGGACGAGTCCAAACGCTCCCATAATCAAGCCTGTAGTAACCATGTCCTTTTGCTTGATAAATCCGGTTGCATCGGCAAGAGCATTAGGGGGCGTTGAAATTGGTAGAATCATGGCAACCGATGAACTGATTGCAACCCCGATGAGCAAAGTACCTACACCGCCCAGTCCGGCAAGCTGTTGGCCCATGCTTCCCCCGGCTATTGCGAGAATCGGAACAAACAATGCTGCAGTCGCTGTGTGAGAGATAAAGTTTGCCATTAGATAACAAAGTATTCCGGAGCCAATAACGACCACTAATGGCGACCATGTACCAAACGGAATGGATGTTATCAGGTGTTGTGCCAGGCCTGATTCCTGAAGAGCTACACCAAGTGCAAATCCACCGGCGACCATCCAAAGTATGCTCCAGCTTAGTTCTTCGAGATCGCGCTTTGTTATAATGCCGGTCACGCATAGCACCGCAACCGGAAGCATCGCTACGACATTGGCGTTTACCCCTGTTATCATATCGCACATCCACAACAGTACGGTAACGGCAAATGTGATATAGACAACTTTGTCTTTCCAGCTCGCCTCATGGACACTTTCTATTTCAAGATGTATCTCTTTCTGTTTAAATGGGAACATTGTTTTAAGAATAAACCATGCGATAAACAGGAGTAATATCGCAAGCGGCAACATGACAAGCATCCATTGACCAAAGCCTATACCGAGATTCATTCCGTCAGGGTCATTGAGATATTTCAATGCTATGGCATTGGGTGGAGTCCCTATCGGCGTGCCGATACCTCCAATATTTGCCCCTATCGGAATTGCCAGCGCAAGCCCGATTTTACCTTTGCCGTCGGCAGGCAACGCTTTAAGTACGGGTGCCAGAAATGTTAGCATCATGGCGGCTGTGGCAGTGTTACTGATGAACATTGAGAATACTCCTGTAACCAGAAGGAATCCGAGCATCACGTTTTCTGATTTAGTTCCGAATGGTGTCAGCAATGCCTTGGCAAGTTTCACGTCAAGACCGCTCTTTGAGGCGGCTATGGCTATAATGAATCCACCTATAAACAACATTATTATAGGGTCGGCAAAACAATGTAGTATCGACTTGTAGCTCACAAGTTTTCCAAGATTCTCACTTTCACGCAGAAACCATAACGAACTGTCTGAAGCACAGAAAAGGAGCAAAACAACGATAACTAATGACGTAGTCCATGCCGGCACGGCATCGAATAGCCACATGAGAGCCGCAAATACAAAAAAGGCTATTACACGGTGTTCGACAACGGTTAATCCGGGAATACCGAAGAATGATGACGGTACAAGCCAACAGAAGAGTGTGGCTGCAATCGCAATGCCAAGTTTGATTATCTTGATTTGAAGCGGATTATTGTTTTGTCTGTGTTCTTTTTTCCACTGATGATACTCATCGACCAGTTGAAATCCATGAAAATTCTTAAACATAATTTTATTTCAATATTATACTGTTATTTTTAATCATTGCAGTCAGTGATTCTATTTTAGACCATTGGTCGTTGTAGTCAAGTCCGCGTGAAACATAGTTTGACATATTAAACCCGCTTTTTGGACCGACCGCAAGGAATGCCTGATTGATATATCGCCCGGCTTTTTCCACAAATTGGACAATAGCCTCTTTGTCATCGGCCAATGGCGTATGCGCGTCGATTAGCCCCAGTACAATTTTCTTTCCCGGAGACACATGGTTAAGAATCTCAATTGAATAATCATCAGTTACATCAAAAGGCATGAAAAACTTGTCGGCAATAACCTCCGACAATATGCGGGGCATGATGTTGTCGGGATATTTTATATATTCCCATTCAGGCACTATAATGTCACCGCCTGAAAGATAAACCGCCTTCTCTATATCTGATGGCGTTTCGGCGAAAGAGTCATTGATCAGTTCTATTAAGATATTCTGTAAACTTATAGTGTCAATACCTCCTTGCAGAAGCCTTTTTGCGAAATTAGACTCACACAGGCAACCACACACTGTATCATCGAATACTATGCTACGGCATCCCAATTCATACAGTTTTATTATAGTTTTACGATAAGAATCTGTTATATCTGATACGAGGTTTTTTGCATCAGGATATATACGTTCGGGATGACCGTCAGACATAAGAAGGATTTGCATATACAACTCGGTAGGCGATGGAATAATCTGTCGACATTCAGCTCGCCCGGCCACGGTATCAATCAGAAATTTGAAATCATCTAAATAAGGATGTGATGGATTGAAAGATATGCGCCCTGTGAAACGCATCAAATCGGTAAAGGTTGTCTCGCTTGAATACACATGTCCGCTGTTCAAACATTCTTTTAAAATACCTGAAAATCCGAAGAAAAAATCCTTGTTCCAATGTTTCCAACGTATACCTCCCGACGTAACAACAGTTAGTCCACATTCAAGCTGTCTTTCAACAATGTCGTTGACAGCCTCATTCTCAATCGTTTTTAATCGGCTGGCTGAAATCTGCCCTTGCTCATATCCTGAGCGTGCAGCAATTAATCCGGAAGGAGGCAGATAGATTCCGATTACATCAAATTCCATTTTGTACGAGATGATGATAAAGTTAAACAATAAGTTTCAACATGTATCATTTCTCTCGATTCTTGTGTGTTCAATGATTGGCATACAACAAAAGGCAAAGTCACTTTGACTTCACCGGCGCAACCGATAGCATTGTTTGAGTTTACTTGCTGGTGGTTGCAATTGTCTTGTATTTCAGATCTCGCTATCATAGCATCCATTCCTCGGGATTAATGATACAAATGTCTCGGCAGGTCTCCTGACTTGTCCTATTTCCGTAAGCCTTCCCGGTCAGATTATGACCAGTGACTGTAATCTACGGAAATCCTTGGAGGACTCACAGTAGCGGGTCTGTTCAGGATTCTCACCTGATTCCCTTTTAATTCATGCCATCTTGCGATGCTCATGAAACCTAAGACGGTGCAAAATTAAAAAAAATAATCTTCATCACCAAATAATTTTCTTTTTTGTATTGTTCATTTCAAAAACGAAGTCAGGCACGCCCAAACGGCGTGCCTGACTTATATAGAGTTATTTATGAATTGTTTGATTATTGCTCGTCGGCAAACAGGGGATCCCATGCGGGGAGCATTATTGGTTTCTGTTTGAGCATTTCGAGATATTTCTTTGGAACATATTTTTTATTAATTACAAGACGGAAGAGGTATTCATCCATCCATTTGTCGGTGGCGATTAGGTGACCGTTGTTTGCCCCGTTACCCCAGCTGTTTTCGATGAGCCATTTGGTGGGTTGTCCGTTTTGATCAACGTCAACACCGACAAGAGTCATGGCGTGAGATGATGCACTGGCACCGGTGGCAATGCGTTCGCGTTTGTCCATTCCAAAATTTACGCCGAGAAGGGCTTCATAATCAAAGTTTTCGATGTCGAGTGTACCGTTCTCACGGTTGAGGAATTTGGCAACGTCACATGAAAAATACATTGCTGTTGAGTCTTTGATTGATTCGATTGCAAGCGGTTTGAGCTCATCCATCGGGAGGTTGAGGTAACGCCAGTTTTCGCCGTCATAGGTGTGGCGGTCATAATCGATTTCATAAACTTTATAATATTCGCGTGTCGGGTCGTTCATAATCATGACATAGTCATGTTTGAGGTCGTTACCGAGATATTCGCGATAGAATTCCTGAGGTGTATAGGTCTTTGTATCAACGACATTACCTTTTTTGTCGCGGCGGGTCCAAGTGAATTCGGTCGGGGGAACGCCGAGGTTGAGTGCGAGCACTTTGTAAACTTCTTCGAGCATACCGTTTTTGCGTGATTCGATAGCCGCGGGTTTAGCACCGTCGGCAACCATTTTGCGAAGTTCAAGACCATCTTCACGGAGTTTCAATGAAAGAAGCTGACGCAATTTTGAAGTGTTTTCGCTACTGAATGTTTCAGCCATAACTTCTTTAGGTACAACGCCATATTTGGTGATGATGTCAGCAACACCGGTAAACTGACCTCCATCACTCAAGGGATGATCAAAGAGCCATTTGACGGTTTGGTCGTCCATCGGTTTTTTTGCAGTGTCGATTATGCCCTGAAGGAATAGGTTTGATTTTTCAAGCTGGTCATAGAAAAAGTTATAGACCTGAGAGAATTCGATTTGGGGCAGCTCAAGTTCATAAAGAGCCTGAGCACGCAACACGTTGAGTCCGGTAAACAACCAACAACGGCCCGACGACTTCTGGTTGGTTATTCCTTTTGTCGGAACACGATAGGTGAAGTTGTCGTTGAAATTGTTTTTTGCATCGGCGTTGAGAGCGAGTTTGTCGATACTGTTACCTGCGATAGCGTTGCGAATAGCTTTGTTGGCAGGTGTTTCCTGATAGCTGTTACGGAGGTTTTGGAGAGTTTCGTTTGAGATTCCGCCATTGTTTTTCTGAGCATTGGCATGAAGCAACGGAAGCACGCAAATGGCTCCGATTGTAAATAATCTGTTAATTTTCATGGGTATAATATTGATTGGTTAAAATTCGTAATCAACACAGGCTCGGCTTTCTTTGTGACCGGCGAGAAGTCCGGCAGCCGCCACGTGAGCAGGGTGATTGGCATATACGGCTACGTCAGCCATAGTGGGAACCACGGCAGTCAAAACGACATCCCAGGTTTCGGCGGGATTTTCGTTGATACCAACTTCGATTGATTTCAGTGGCTCGATTTGTTCAGGCAATGCGAGCAGTGCATCGCGGAAACGTTCAGCCACTTGACGGCGTTCTTCGGGAGTGCCGGTGAGTTTGAATGTGACAATGTGTTTGACCATATAGGTTGTAGTTTTATTGTTTTATATGATATTTTATTTTGCGTATAGACGTTCGCGGGCGGCAATCACTTTTTCATCAGTGATGAAGTCGTCATACTCGGTCATCTTGTCAATGATTCCGTTGGGTGTCAGCTCAATAATGCGGTTGCAGACGGTCTGTATGAACTCGTGGTCGTGAGATGCGAGGAGTATGTTGCCCTTGAAGTTGCGCAGGGTGTTGTTGAACGCCTGAATCGATTCGAGATCGAGGTGGTTGGTGGGAGAATCGAGGATGAGCGTATTTGCATCGGTCATCATCATACGGGCAATCATACATCTCATTTTTTCACCACCCGAAAGCACTGATGCTTTTTTGAGAACTTCCTCGCCCGAGAACAGCATCTTGCCAAGGAATCCTTTGAGATATATCTCGCTTGAATCATTGCTGAACTGGCAAAGCCAGTCAACAAGATTAAGTTCGGTATTGAAGAATGACGAGTTGTCGAGCGGGAGGTAGGCGGTTGTGATTGTCTGCCCCCATTCATAGGTTCCTGCATCGGGTTTGCGGTTGCCGGTGATAATCTCAAACAGGGCGGTCATTGCGCGCGGGTCGTGGCTCAGGAATGCGATTTTGTCATCTTTTTCAACCTGAAAGTTCACGTCGCGGAACAAGACTTCGCCATCGACTGATGCGCTTAAGCCCTTGACTTCAAGAATCTTGTTACCGGGCTCACGCTGTGGCGTGAAAATAATACCGGGATAGCGGCGTGACGATGGCTGAATTTCTTCAACATTGAGCTTTTCAAGCATTTTTTTGCGCGAGGTTGTCTGTTTTGATTTGGCGACATTGGCGCTGAATCGCTGGATAAATTCAAGCAATTCCTTACGTTTTTCCTCTGCCTTTTTGTTCTGTTGCTGTTGCTGGCGCAGGGCAAGCTGGCTTGATTCATACCAGAAGCTGTAGTTGCCGGCAAAAAGTGTCAGTTTATTGTAGTCGATGTCGAGGGTGTGGGTGCATACCGAGTCGAGGAAGTGGCGGTCGTGGCTCACCACCAGCACTGTATTTTCAAATTTTGAAAGATAATCTTCGAGCCATGCTACGGTTTCGAGGTCGAGGTCGTTGGTCGGCTCGTCGAGAAGGAGGTTGTCGGGGTTGCCGAAAAGTGCTTTTGCCAAAAGAACACGCACCTTTTCGTTACCACTCATATCTTTCATTAATGTGTAGTGACGGTCTTCCTTGATGCCAAGACCGCTGAGAAGAGCGGCGGCGTCGCTTTCAGCATTCCAGCCTTCGAGTTCGGCAAATTTTTCTTCAAGTTCTGAAGCTCTGATACCGTCTTCATCGGTAAAATCGGCTTTGGCATAGAGGGCATCTTTTTCTTTCATGATGTCCCATAAAACTGTATGTCCTTGAAGGACAGTATCCATCACGGTGAAATCGTCAAATTTGAAGTGATCCTGTTCGAGCACGCTCATACGCTCGCCGGGAGCTTGTGAGACAGAACCGTGAGTCGGAGAAAGTTGGTCGCTGAGAATTCGCATCAGAGTTGACTTGCCGGCTCCGTTGGCACCAATGATGCCATAACAGTTGCCGGGTGTGAATTTCAGGTTTACGTCCTGAAACAGCACTCTTTTGCCAAATTGCATTCCTAAGTTGTTAACAGAAATCATTTATATGCAGGATTTTTGTTTTTCAGTTTTTATTGGCGCGTTTGCGCTCGATTTCGTCAAGAATAATTTTGCGGAGACGTATATGGTGGGGTGTCACTTCGACATATTCGTCTTCTTTGATGTATTCAAGGGCTTCTTCAAGGCTGAATACAATCGGTGGAACAATTTTTGCCTTGTCGTCGGCACCCGAGGCACGCATGTTTGTCAGTTTCTTTGATTTGGTGACATTCACAACTATGTCGTTGTCTTTTGCGTTTTCACCCACAACCTGTCCGGCATAAACTTCTTCCTGAGGGAAGATAAAGAATTTGCCTCGGTCCTGGAGTTTGTCGATGGCGTAGGCGTATGCAGTTCCGGCTTCCATAGCGATAAGCGAGCCATTTGTACGACGTTCGATATCGCCTTTCCAAGGCTGATATTCAAGGAAACGGTGAGCCATGATAGCCTCGCCGGCTGATGCGGTCAACACGTTGTTGCGCAAGCCGATTATACCGCGCGAAGGAATGTGGAACTCCATGTGGACGCGGTCGTTCTGGGTGGTCATCGACACGAGGTCGCCCTTGCGTCGGGTAACCATATCGATCATTTTTGAGGCATATTCATCGGTGACGTTGATTGTCAGCAATTCGACAGGTTCGCATTTCACGCCGTCAATCTCTTTGATGATCACCTGAGGTTGTCCTACCTGCAGTTCATAGCCTTCGCGACGCATTGTCTCGATGAGAACCGAGAGGTGAAGGACGCCACGACCAAAGACAGTCCAAACGTCTTGGTTGTCAGCTTTCTGAACTCGGAGGGCAAGGTTGCGGTCAAGCTCTTTGATGAGTCGGTCACCGATGTGGCGTGAGGTGACAAATTTTCCGTCACGACCAAAGAACGGGCTGTCGTTTATAGTAAATGTCATTGACATTGTGGGCTCGTCAATGGCGATGCGTGGGAGAGCTTCGGGGTTGTTGAAGTCGGCGATTGTATCACCGATTTCAAAGCCTTCGATACCAACGATTGCACAGATGTCGCCCGATGAAACTTCGGCAACTTTTTTGCGGCCCATACCCTCGAAAGTATGGAGCTCTTTGATGCGTTGCTTGACAATTGAACCGTCTTTTTTGATGAGCGCGATGTCCATGTTTTCACGGAATGTACCACGATGTACACGACCGATTGCTATGCGTCCGACATAGTTTGAGAAGTCGAGTGAAGTTACAAGCATCTGCGCGTCTCCTTCAAGTGTTTCAGGAGCGGGGATGTATTCGATGATAGCGTCAAGGAGGGGGATGATGTTGTCGGTAGGTTTTTGCCAGTCGGTACTCATCCAGCCGTTTTTAGCCGATCCGTATATTGTCGGGAAGTCGAGCTGTTCTTCTGATGCATCGAGATTGCACATCAACTCAAACACCATTTCCTGAACTTCGTCGGGACGGCAGTTTGGCTTGTCAACCTTATTGATGACAACGACAGGTTTTAGTCCCATCTCGATTGCTTTTTGAAGCACAAATCGAGTCTGGGGCATCGGTCCTTCAAAGGCATCGACAAGTAAAAGACATCCGTCAGCCATGTTGAGAACGCGCTCAACTTCGCCACCAAAATCGGCGTGCCCGGGAGTGTCTATTATGTTGATTTTGTAGTCTTTATATTGAATTGAAACGTTTTTGGAGAGGATTGTTATGCCTCGTTCACGTTCAAGATCGTTATTGTCGAGAATTAGTTCTCCGGTGTTTTGATTGTCGCGGAAAAGGTGTCCGGCGAGCAACATTTTATCGACCAATGTGGTTTTGCCGTGGTCAACGTGTGCGATAATTGCGATATTTCTTATTTTCTGCTGCATAAGTGCTTGAAATTATTTCAAGATGCAAAATTACTCAATTTTATTGAGAGGGCAAAGAAAATCATCGTCTCTAATTAAATTTAGTTTATTTAACATGGTATATATTGACAATACACCAACTGATATTGTATTTTTGCATCAAAAAATATTAATCCTTATCTTAACATCAAAAATCTTATGAAAGCAATTACTATCCGTAAAAATTGGAATGAAGAAATTGAAAAGCTCGATGAAACGCTTCAACCTGTAGCTGTTTGGGCGTTATATCAGTTTGTGAAAAATGGGAAGGTTGTTAGTGAAAATTCTGATATTCAAAGAATAATCAGTTTGGCTGACAGTGATTTGAAACGTATTGCCATTGCTCGTGAAAAAGCCCGTGAAAGACGTGAGAAATTAAAGCGTGAAAAGCTTATTAAACAACAGTTGGCTGATGTTAAATCGGTCGAAAATGAATGTGGTGTCTTTGAAAAAACTGAAACTGAGAATGAAAAAAAACAACGCGAGGAATATGAGCAATACCCCGAGTTGTTTATGTTTGACGGTTTTATGTCGTTTATTTGCAGTAAAGGCGGAGAAAAATATCGTCCGGATGTTTCGGATGAATTCAACTTTTTTGAGTTGATTTGTCATTTCCGCGAATGGGTTCTCGATCACAATAAAATTAAAGAAATAACCCATTTGAACGCATTCCGCGGTCTGTTTAAACTGGCACTTCCACGTTTGAAAGCGATTGCTATCAAAGCCCGAAAAAAGTCGGCGGTCGCTTAACTCCAGGTGTAGTTTTGGCGGCTTGTTCTCAAGCTGACGATGCCGTAGTAGAAATTGTAGAGCGGACGGAAAATGGCGTTAAAAATGATGCCGAACGAGCCCAATTGTTCGCCGATTGCCAATGCGGTCTTGTTCCAAGCGACCGACATAATTGTGGCGGTCGAAACAAAGGTTATGGCAACCCAGATGGCTGGGATTAGCGAGGGTAAGCCCCAGATTGCGGCTGCAATGCCTGAGCCAAGACCAATAAAGCGCATCCAAGAGCCGAAACTCATCATCAAGTTACCCGACTTGAATATGCGCCTGCCCGTGAAAATGTGGCTTTTCTTATCGTGGCGATGAAATTTTCCGGGATTGTTGGGACAGAAATAAAGTATTGCTTCTGAAGCCAGAACGACAGCTGTATTGTGCTTGTTGCAAATCTCTGAAATGAAGATGTCGTCGTCGCCCCCGTGGAGGTTGAGCGAACGTGAAAAACCGTTGTTGGCAAAGAATGTTTTCTTGCTGATGACAAGGTTGTTATTGTTGGCTCGATAGGGTGCGCCGTTGATTGCTGAACCGAGATATGCCGCTGACGTTGCAACTCGGTCAAACGCCTGCATTGACGATAGGGGAGAATAATGGTCGAGGGCACAGTAGCCTATGACAACTTCTTTGCCGGCAGCGTAGGGGCGAACCATCAGTTCAAGCCAACGGTTTGACTCGATTTGTACGCCGGCGTTTGTGAAGACGACGCAATCGTGACGGGCTCCCTTGATTCCGAGTGTCATCGAAAGTTTGCGACGGCTAAGGCTATGGGCATCGTCGGGCACAAAGGTGATAAACAAATTTTTATGAGTGTTGTGAATCAGGTTTACAATGTCTTTGACATCGTCCGACTGCCCGTCGTTGACAACGGTAACATCAAAATCGGCGGGATAGTCCTGCTCAAGAATGGCGTTGAGTGTTTCGGCAAGTCCTTGACAGTCAGGAGTGGCATAGACGACAACCGATACCGGTGGAAGCGTTTCTTCGATTGGTTCGTCTTGAATGTAATTGTCTTTGACAGCCTTTCGATAGACTGTTGTTATAAAGTGACGATAGACAGTTACCAATAGAAACAGGCAGCAGAAACTTATCGCAAGCAAAATCAATGTTACTTCATCAAAAATGAAGCCGATGCCCAAATCTAAAGCTAATGTTTCAAAGTCAAAATCTATATTCATTTCGGGTTAGAATTCTGATGAGAAGTGGAATTTAATTTTCGGGAAGTCGTTTTGTGCCATCTGCAGAACATAATTTGAGTCGGCGAGAAATACATCGCGTCCCTCTTTGTCAACCGCCATAAATTGATGTTTGCGACGTTTGAATGCCTCAAGTGCCTCGGTATCATCGCTCTCAATCCAGCACGCTTTATAAAGTGAAATCGGCTCCCAACGGCATTGTGCGCCATACTCGTGGAGAAGTCGGTATTGGATAACTTCAAACTGAAGTTGTCCGACCGTACCGATAATTTTTCGTCCGTTAAACTGGTTGATAAACAGCTGGGCGACACCTTCATCCATGAGCTGTTGTATGCCTTTTTCAAGCTGCTTTGACTTCATGGGGTCGGTGTTCTCGATATATTTGAACATCTCGGGAGAGAAACTCGGAAGTCCTTTGAAATGAAGATCTTCGCCCTCGGTCAGAGTGTCGCCGATTTTGAAGTTGCCGGTGTCGGGGAGTCCGACAATGTCGCCGGGATATGCCTCGTCAACAATGCTCTTTTTCTGAGCCATAAATGCTGTCGGAGCGGCAAATCTCATCATTTTGTTTGATCGGATGTGCTTGTAGTTGGCATTACGTTCAAATTTGCCCGAGCAAACTTTGACAAAGGCGATACAGCTTCGGTGGTTGGGGTCCATGTTGGCGTGTATCTTGAAGATGAATCCGGTGAATTTTTCTTCATCGGGCTTGATTGTACGCTCTTCGGCTTTTGTTTCGCCGGGTGATGGTGCTATCTTCACGAAGCAATCGAGCAATTCCTTGACGCCAAACGTGTTTAGTGCCGAGCCAAAGAAAACCGGTGCCACTTTCCCGCTCAAATAGTCTTCCTCGTTGAAAGCAGGATAGACTCCGTCGATTAGTTCTATGTCGTCGCGCAGTTTTTTAGCATCAACTTCACCGACAGCCTCGTCGATGCGCGGGTCGTTGATGTCAGAGATTTCAACACGCTCTGAAATGGTTTGTTTGTTAGGCGTGAAAAGGTCGAGCGAATTTTCAAAGATGTTATATACACCCTTAAACTTTGCACCGATGTTGATGGGCCAGCTCAGCGGTCTTACTTTGATTTTGAGCTCCGATTCGAGTTCGTCGAGGATGTCAAACGGGTCGCGACCCTCGCGGTCGAGTTTGTTGACAAAAATAATGACGGGAGTGTTGCGCATGCGACAAACTTCCATTAGCTTACGGGTCTGTTGCTCAACACCTTTTGCAACGTCAACCACGATGATAACCGAGTCAACGGCTGTTAGAGTGCGGTAGGTGTCCTCGGCAAAGTCTTGGTGACCGGGAGTGTCGAGAATATTTATTTTATAGTCGCCATAATTGAAACCCATAACCGAGGTAGCAACAGAGATACCACGCTGTTTTTCAATTTCCATCCAGTCAGATGTGGCGGTCTTTTTAATCTTGTTTGATTTGACTGCGCCGGCGATGTGGATTGCACCACCAAACAGCAAAAGCTTTTCGGTAAGCGTGGTTTTACCGGCGTCAGGGTGAGAGATAATGGCGAAAGTTCGCCTGCGTTTTATTTCGTCGTTTAAAGTAGCCAAAGCTAAATTTTTAAATGTTAAAGAGTATTTGAGTACAAAGGTACTAAAAAAATCTAAAACTAATCTAAAGAGACGGGAATTATATAAAAAAACATGTGCTCTTACTTTTGAAAATTTAGCTTTACGACCATTTATGGTTATTTAAAGAAATATGATATATAGGATTTCTCTATTTTGTATTATAACCTTGATATTCATCCCATACTAACGAAGCAAGATATTTATCGCTTCGGCATTGTAAATCGGCTATGCCATCCTCTATTAAGACTGAAGTGGCTGATTTATAATAGATATCAGTTGCATCCTGTATTGAAAAATTATACATTTCACTCAGGCTTAAGATTATATTAGCAACTTTGGTTGCTCTTAATGCTACTTTGCTTTCCTCAGTCATAATTTTCTACTTTCAATGTGTTTTAAACATTTATCAAGCATCTTTTGTGAACGAATGCAATATTGAATGTTGGGCTTCTCATATTTTAATAAGCCGAGTGTTTCGTTTTCTGATAATTCGCCATCAAAATAGCGGTCAAGAGTCTGGATAACCTTGTCATTAGCGATTCCACCAATCACGATATCGTAATTCGTGTTATCAATTCCCGCTCTACATTTTGATACAAAGTCAAGCCACTCTTTATCGTATGTCAGAAATTGACGAACATTCCATTCTAAAGGATTATAATCAAAGTCGTATGTGTTTAGCCACGCATTCTGTTGACGGCGGAGAAATCGTTGGGCATATTTTACAGCCTGATCGTGTAACGAGGTCAGATAAAATCCTTTTCCAAAATCCAAATAGTCTCGTGAATGAGCGGTATCGGGATTTTCAACCGAAGTATTTGATGAGTGATATAATTTCATTGTTGCAAGACTCCTTTTTCAGCCATATAATCGGTCAGATCATCCATCAAATAGCGAGAACTGAACGTGTGTAAAACATCATAAGATGGTACAATATAATCATAGAGAATCCCCGAACTTTTAAGGCGATTATATACCTCGCCTTGACTCAAATTCAATCTCTGAGCCAATTTACTTATACAATATGTTACAAATTCGAGAGTATTCCTATCCATAAAAATTAAATTTCTAATTTTTTTGATGTCTTTAGGTTCAATAACTGCAAAATTAACGATTTTTTTATAAGAAACATATTTTGATGATTGAAAATTGAAAAATTTTATTGAGTATGGATAATTCTATGTTGTAAATTCGCTAACTTTGCAGTGTAACTAAGATTGGTTTTAGCTAAATGATATATCCCGAAAGTTTTGAAAAGAAAATTGGTTTTGATGCTGTGCGCCGTCGACTTGCCGAGTTGTGTGTTTCGCCCGGAGCCCGTGTGCTTGCCGACGAGATGACGTTTTTGACCGATTTTGACAACATAAAACGACTTCTTGGCGAGGTCAACGAAATGTCGGCTG
Source organism: uncultured Porphyromonadaceae bacterium (assembly GCA_947174335.1). Lineage (GTDB taxonomy): Bacteria > Bacteroidota > Bacteroidia > Bacteroidales > Muribaculaceae > CAJUPY01. Next base: position 16,096 of record CAMWIM010000051.1, read on the forward strand.
TTATTATGATGGCCGACGGTTTTGATATTCGCGAACTGGGCGACCCCGTTCAATCGCTTGGACGACTGAAACTTCAAGGTACTTTCCTTGCCCCGCAAGAGATTGTCGAACTTCGCCGTGTGATTGAATCGTCGGTCGATACTGAAGCTTGGTTCCGTACTCATCGCAACGAGGACGGACAGTCTCAGTTTGAACGTCTTGACGAGATTGCATCTCAACTCACTCCGTTGCCCGAAACTCTCCGTGAAATCGACCGAATTATCGACCGCCACGGCTCGGTAAAAGACTCTGCATCGCCCGAACTCGCTGAAATTCGACGTGAAATGTCATCGATATCGGGACGTGTCAACTCGATTATGCGACGTGTCATTTCTCGTGCCGCAAGTGAGGGTTACCTTGAAGCCGACACCACTCCTACGATGCGTGACGGTCGCCTTGTGCTGCCTGTCCAGCCGATGCACAAACGTCACATTCCCGGCATTGTTCACGATGAATCGGCATCGGGTAAAACGTTCTTCATCGAACCTGCCGAAATCGTTGAGGCTAACAACCGTGTCCGCGAACTTCAACTTGAAGAACGCCGTGAAATTACCCGTATTCTCATTGCCCTTGCCGATCGTCTGCGTCCCGACATACCGTCACTCATGCTCAATATCGAACTCCTTTTCCGTTTCGATTTTATCCACGCCAAAGCCCGCTATGCCGCTGAAACCGGTGCGGTTATGCCTCATATATCCCATAAATCCGAACTCGAATGGTATCATGCTACCCATCCCGTTTTGATGGCGTCGTTACGTCGTCAGGGCAAGGAGATTGTTCCGCTCGACATCACGCTGACGTTCAAAGACCGTATATTGGTTATTTCGGGACCCAATGCCGGCGGTAAATCGGTGTGTCTCAAGACGGTTGGAATTATACAATATATGATTCAGTGCGGTTTGCTTCCACCGATTTACGAAAACTCTCATGTCGGCATTTTTGACAGCATTTTTATTGACATCGGCGACGACCAGTCAATCGAAGATGACCTCTCGACCTACAGTTCGCATCTGCGCAATATGAAGCGTTTTTTACAGTCGGGCAACGACAAGACGCTCATTCTGATTGATGAATTTGGTAGTGGAACCGAGCCTCAGATTGGAGGAGCATTGGCTCAGGCAATCCTGGGCGAATTTAATCAAAAAAAGATGTGGGGCGTAATCACTACCCACTTCCAAAACCTTAAAACGTTTGCCGAAGATACACCCGGACTTATCAATGGCTCAATGCTTTATGACCGACATCTGATGCAACCTATGTTTAAGTTGTCAATCGGTAATCCCGGTAGCTCATTCGCTATCGAAATCGCCCGCAAAACCGGTCTGCCAAAGTCAATCATCGATGAGGCTGAAAAGATCGTCGGCTCTGACTATATCAACCTCGACAAATATCTTCTCGATATCACCCGCGACAAGCGTTATTGGGAAAACAAACGCTCTGAAATCAAAATCAAAGAAAAACGTCTTGACGAGGTTATTCAACGCTATCAGTCTGATGCCGAAAACCTTAGCGACCAGCGCCGACAAATCATTGCCGATGCCAAACAAGAGGCACGTTCGATCCTCGAACGCAGTAACGCATCAATCGAGCGAACCATTCACGACATCAAAAAAGCGCAGGCTCAAAAAGAGGCGACAATGGAGGCCCGACGAAGACTTCAAGAAGAAAAAAACAACCTCACCGACTCGGTAGATGAACATCCACTTCTGCGCAAAGCCAACAAGCAGCGACGACAAAAAAACAAGCAGCCCCAGCCACTCTCAACACCGGCTCAAACCAAAGAATTACAAGTAGGCGATGTTGTCAAACTCGACGGCGAAGGCACCCCCGGACGCATCCTCAAAATCGAAGGCAAAAAAGCCGAAGTCGCCTTTGGTGTTCTCAAAACAACCGTCCAACTCGACCGACTCAAACCAACAACAGCCCAAATCAAAACCGGCGCTGAAAAATCGACCTATATTAGTACTTCGACAACCGATTCATCGCGTCAACGTCAACTCAATTTCAAGCCTGAAATCGATGTGCGTGGTATGCGAGCCGACGAAGCAATCCAAGCGGTGACCTACTTCCTCGATGATGCCATCCAATTCGGAACATCGCGCGTCCGCATCCTCCACGGCACCGGCACCGGTGCCCTGCGCCAATCTATCCGTGCCTATCTCGCCACTCATCCCGGCGTCGATCAGTTTGCCGACGAAGACGTCCGCTTCGGCGGTGCCGGCATCACCGTCGTCAACCTCGCCTGAAACGATTTTTCATCGTAACGTCCCTAAAGTCCCTAAAGCCCTTAAGGTCATTGCCATACTTGTAGGGATGCTCCCTGGAGCATCCGCCTGATTTTGACAGGGATTGAGTAGGGATGCTCCCCGGAGCATCCGCCTGACTTAATTTTGCATTGTGCATTATGCATTAAATTAAATTATTTTGTATCTTTGCATTGTGATCTCGCGCCGTTGCCCTCACTTTCTAACCGAAGGTGGTGGAGAATGGGTGGGATTACATTGCTACGACGTCGTTTGGCGTTGAGGCATGACATAATATAAAAAGCGTTATTGGCGCTTGGTTTCTGACTATCTGAAACTTCGAACACTTCATTTCATCAGGAAACCTTGCAACGATGATGCTCATGGGTATGTAATATCTGCGTGTTCCGTGACGGAGCATGCTGTATATTATTTCATACGGCGTGAGGTCTCGTTGCTCGTTTCGATGAGAGGGCAGTTCGAAGGCCTCAGATAGTGGAACGGGCAACAGTAGGCTCCACGCTTCTGTTTTTACAGTTTTCAATATAAACATCCTGATAGGAGCCATGAGGAAATAGAAAAACCAATCATTATCAATTAATGAAGAAATTTTTATACTCTCTCTGCATGGTTGCCTTGATGGCTATATCATCATGTGATAAATATGATGACGGACCATTGAGTAACCGCGTTGACAATCTTGAAAACCGAGTGAAGTCGCTCGAAGAGCAGTGTAAACAGTTGAACGCCAATATTACATCTGTTCAGACATTGGTTAATGCTATGGAAAACGGTGATGCAATCACTTCTGTTACTCCAATAAAGGAGGGTGACAAAGAAGTCGGTTATT
>CAMWIM010000052.1 GCA_947174335.1 uncultured Porphyromonadaceae bacterium
AGCTCGGTGATGAGTTTGATGAGTGCTGTATTCACGGTGCGCTCAATGATTTGGGCGCGATTACCGCTGAATCGGTAGTGGTCAACTGCAATTCCTCCGGGGGTGAAGACCGCAATACAGACGGTGCCGACAGGTTTTGAGGGGGTAGCACCACCGGGTCCGGCAATACCGCTGGTAGAGATGGCGCAATCGGTGCGGATAATTCGTTTTGAGACAGCTTCAGCCATTTGCTCCACAACGGGCAAGCTTACCGCACCATATTCTTCAATGCTGTTATCCTTGACACCCAAGACATTGCGTTTAACATCATTGCTATATGCAATAACTCCACCCAACATTGAGGCAGACGAGCCGGGTACTGAGGTGAGCGATGCAGCAATAGCTCCTCCGGTACAACTCTCGGCAGTAGAAATTGTCAAGTTGTGTTTTTGGAGAAGTTCAAGAGCTATTTCGGGGAGCGTATTATCTTTTTCCCATAACACGTTTTTACCAAATTCTGCTACAAGTTTAGCAAATTGAACGTCAAGTTCTTTTTCAACACTATCTTTGTCATCACCTTCGCCGTCGAGACGCAAGCGCACGAGTCCGGGTGTGGGGAGATAAGCCAAATGGAATTTTTCGGGGAGCTGATCTTCAAACGGACTCATCCGATGGGCTATTTCAGACTCAATCAAACCACCGATCAAAGCTGTACGATGACCGATATATTCGTTAGAACCGAAATGTTTCAAAAGTTGAGGGAAAACCGCAAGCTTGAACATTGACTGCATCTCAAAAGGAACGCCGGGCATTGCCACAAGCACTTTTCCATCGGGACGTTCAAACCACATCAGGGGAGCTGTTCCAAAATTGTTCTGGATAACCCGGCACGAAGTAGGAACCATAGCCTGACGAGCAGTCAAATCATTAAGTTTGATGCGACGTTCATGACAAATTTTGCTGACATTTTCAGCTACTGACGGGTCGAGTTGAAGACGTCCACCAAAAATTTTGGTCAAGACTACTTTGGTGATATCGTCTTTTGTCGGACCAAGACCGCCGGTCGTCAAAACAATATCAGTATGCTTCAAAGCGTTTTTGATTGCTGAAGTGATAGCCGACGGGTCGTCACCGACTATCGAAACAGAATCAACGCTCCATCCCTTAGGTTTAATCTCATTGGCGATATAATTTGAATTTATATCCTTGACCTGTCCAATAAGAATCTCATCACCTATTACAACAATTGAAACTTTCATATTTAAAACGTTTTTTTAAGACTAAAACGTTACAGCGTCACTCTGGCATAGGGGGCGGCGTCGTAATGACAGAAATCTTGTTTTTGATATTTGAAATACCCGGCAATTGCCACCATGGCGGCATTGTCGGTTGTGAACATTCGTTTGGGAATAAATGCTTTCAGTCCGTGATGATCGCAATATTCAGCCACGGCGTTTCTTACACCTGAATTTGCCGAAACACCACCACCAATAGCCACGGTTTTTACGCCGGTTTGTTTCACTGCCTTATCAAGCTTTTCTATCAAAATCTCGATAATTGTACGCTGGAGCGATGCAGCCAAATCAGCCATATTTTCTTTTACGAAATCGGGATTTGTCATGACGTTGTCGCGCAGAGTGTAAAGGAACGAAGTTTTAAGTCCGCTGAAACTGTAATCAAGACCGTCTATGCGGGGTTTTGCAAATTTGAAACGTGAAGAATCGCCTTCAGCAGCCAAGCGGTCGATGTGCGGACCACCGGGATAGGGGAGTCCCATAACTTTTGCACACTTGTCAAAGGCTTCGCCGGCAGCATCGTCGATAGTCTGTCCCAATATTTCCATATCAAACGGACTCTTAACCAAGATCAGCTGAGAGTTTCCGCCTGAAATCAAGAGACACAGGAATGGGAATTGGGGCACCTCATCATTCTCGGTTTCTTTTACAAAGTGAGAAAGAACGTGACCGTGGAGATGATTTACATCAATAATCGGAATACGTAGTCCGAGCGACATACCTTTGGCAAAAGATGTTCCAACAAGCAACGAACCAAGCAAACCGGGCCCGCGAGTGAAAGCAATCGCCGAAATATCGCTTTTTGATATACCGGCACGACGTATAGCAGTGTCAACAACGGGTACAATATTTTGCTGATGAGCCCTCGAAGCGAGTTCGGGAACAACACCTCCATATTCCTCATGGACTTTTTGACCGGCAAGCACGTTGCTTAGAAGCAAACCGTCTTTTATAACGGCAGCCCCGGTATCGTCGCATGATGATTCTATTCCTAAAATTATTGTACTCATCGTGTGAATTAATTTGGTCTAAAAATAATGATGGTTAAAAATTATTACATCCTTATTTCAATTATGTTACAAAAGTAACGATAAATCTATTACATTGTACTATAATTTAGTTTTAATTTTGTTAACGAATACTAAACAAAGGATTCCAAATCGGTCGGAAACGTGTAAAAATCATGTGCTTCCGAGTCAAATTTTAAAAAAAATTGTGAATTCAAAAAAATGTCACTAAATTTGCACTAAACACAATCAATCATGTTTCTTCACTTATTTACCCATCATAAATCATCATTGCTGGCGGTTATTATTTCTGCAATAATCATGTCGGCATGCGGAAATTCAGACAGTTTCACAATTTCAGGTGAAATAGAGGGTCTGGGAACACGCAACCTGAGATTTTATTACAATGACGGAAACGCCGTCAAAGTAGGACTGGCATCGGCAATCGACAGTAAATTCCGTTTTGAAGGTCACTCAAAAGTTCCGACAGTCGTTACCATCACAACGGGACAGCGCAGTGTTCTTGCAACCGTCGTAGCTGAAAACGGAAATGACATTACGCTGACACTTTATGCAAACGACCCGTATAAAATGAAGGCAAAGGGGAATAAAACCACCGAGCAGTTTGCCGAATTTATCAATATCAACACTGAAACGCTCTCTGAGGGGAACTCTCAAAAAATAAATCAGGTCGTAGCCAATTATGTCAAGCAATTTCCCAAACGCCAGTCTGCTACGCTGGCGATGCTTACATATTATGATATGAGAATAGCACCTGCCGAAGCTGATTCCCTATTGTCGCTTATCGACCCCAAAGCACGTCCGACCCATTTTGTCGCAGGCTATCGCGATTTGTTGAGCCGTGCCGAAGTCGGCGATTCAACAATTGTACTTGAACCGATAACGCTCTACTGTGAAAAAGATTCCCTGACAACCATTGACCCACGCAAAAACAAGAAAACTCTCTTTAGTTTCATTACAGGCGTCAGAGCAATGGACGACTCGATTAAAATAAAGTTGAAAGAGTTTGTCAACGACAAAAATATAAAGATTGTCAACGTTTATCTTGACACCGATACAACGCAGTGGAAAAATCACCTGCGACACTCCCTACCTCCGGGTTTAAACACATGGACAACCGGAGCACTTGCATCGCCCCGTCTTAGCCAATTTGAACTCCGCAACATTCCGGCGTTTGTAGTTGTCGATTCAACCTCAACAATCATTTATAAAGGGCTGTCACTGACCGAAGCGGTTGAAAAAATCAAATAAGATTCTGTTCCCATGCTTGTAAAAACTTTTGGAGCCGCCGTTCACGGTATAGATGCAATTCTTGTTACCATAGAAGTTGTAACCGACTTCGGAATCGGGTATGCAATTGTCGGACTACCTGATACGGCTGTCCGCGAAAGTTATGACCGCGTGCGCTCGGCTCTCAAAATGATTGATTGTGAATCGCCGCGCCAGCGAGTCATCATCAATATGTCGCCTGCCGATATCAGAAAAGAGGGTTCGGCTTACGACCTTCCGATAGCAATTGGACTGGCAGCGATAAATGGGATGATAAATGCGGATGACTTACAAAGCACCCTCATCATGGGCGAACTCGCATTGGACGGGTCGGTATTGCCGGTTAAAGGAGCTTTGCCAATGGCGATAATGGCTCGCGAACAAGGATTCAAACGCATGATTGTACCCAAGGCAAATGCAACCGAAGCGGCAGTGGTGAACAACCTTGATGTCTATGGAGTGAACCATCTAAGCGAGGTTGTCGGTTTGATTAACCATACAATCAGTCTGGCACCCACCATTGTCAATACTCGTGAAGAATTTGAAAAAGCAAGCGGAAGTTTTGACTTTGATTTCAGTGAGGTCAAAGGTCAGGAGAACGTTAAACGAGCTTTGGAAGTTGCTTGTGCCGGCGGACATAACATTTTGCTTGTTGGTCCTCCCGGAGCAGGAAAATCAATGATGGCAAAACGATTGCCCTCAATCTTACCACCACTCACGCTTAGCGAAGCTCTCGAAACAACAAAAATACATTCAGTAGCGGGTAAACTTGGCAAGGATTCGATGTTGATGACCGTCAGACCATTCAGGTCGCCTCACCATACAGTATCGCCTGTCGCACTTGTCGGAGGCGGTAGCAATCCGATGCCGGGCGAAATATCGCTTGCTCATAACGGGGTGCTGTTCATGGATGAATTTCCCGAATTTTCGCGATCGGTACTTGAAGTGATGCGCCAGCCACTTGAAGATAGAAAAATTTCGATAAGCCGCGCACGTTATTCAATTGACTATCCGGCAGGATTTATGTTGGTTGCGTCAATGAATCCGTGTCCGTGCGGCTACTATACTCATCCAACCCGTCAATGCTCATGTATGCCGGCGACGGTGCAACGTTATCTGAGCCGCATCAGCGGACCGTTGCTCGACCGAATCGACATACAGGTTGAGATACTCCCGGTCGGATTTGACGAATTAACATCGACAGCCGAAGCCGAATCGAGTGCAACAATACGCCAGCGAGTTGTAAATGCCCGTAAAATTCAAGAACGACGTTTTGCCAACGAGCCGGGTGTGCATTGCAACGCTCAAATGAACTCACGGTTGCTGAAAAAATATGCTCCGACTTCACCCGAGGTTAGCGAACTGCTGAAAAAGGCTTTGAACCGCTATCAAATGTCGGCACGAGCATACGATCGCATCCTTAAAGTTGCACGGACAATCGCCGACCTTGACAATTCACCCGAAATTACAACAGCCCACATGCACGAAGCTGTTTCATATAGAAATCTCGACCGGGCTTCATGGGGCTCAGCCATCAATAAATAATAAACCGTAATTTAAATATTATATTATGAAATTACCCGATGTAAATGAGTGGAAAAAAAGTCTTGCCGGATATTTTGATTTGACGTCAGACTTACTGCCACAAGAAGATGCCGAAACTGTAATTCGTGAAGGAGTTTCATTCAGAGGAACAAACATTATTATTCTTATAATCGCTATATTCATTGCATCTCTCGGACTGAATACAAACTCGACAGCGGTCATAATAGGCGCCATGCTCATATCCCCACTTATGGGTCCGATTATCGGCATCGGTCTGGCAGTAGGTATTCATGATTTCGAGCTTATGAAACGCTCGTTCAGAAACCTTATGGCGGCGGCATTTTTCAGTATAATAACATCTTGTATCTATTTTATGATTTCGCCGGTCAACGAAGGACATAGCGAGCTTTTGGCACGCACATCGCCCACAATCTATGACGTGTTCATCGCATTTTTTGGTGGCGCAGCGGGAATCATTGCAATCAGCAGCAAGGTAAAAGGTAATGTTATTCCGGGGGTAGCGATCGCAACCGCACTTATGCCTCCGTTGTGTACGGTCGGTTATGGTCTTGCAACATTCCAGATGACATATTTCTTCGGTGCGCTCTTTCTGTTCTTTATCAACTCGGTATTCATAGCGTGTGCCACTACAATCGGTGTGAAGTTGATGAACTACCACGTCAAAGACTTCTCAAATCCCGAGCGAGCGAAACGTGTCAGAAATCTTGTTTATACCATTGCGATATTAACAATGATTCCTGCAGGCTATCTTACCTATCGTATGTTCCAACAATCGACATTCATGACAAACTGCGACCGATTTGTTGACCAACAATTCAACTTTGAAGGAACACAAGTGCTTCATACATCAGCAGTGATGAAAGGAAACAACAAAACACTCACTGTCAGTCTGATAGGTAGAGCACTTCCACAAGATTCGCTTGTGCTTGCCCTTACCGACCGACTTCCCGACTATCATCTTGGCGGAACACGCCTGAAAATTATTCAGGGAGAAAATTCAGATGGTATGTTTGACGCTACTCAGGCAACCTCGACAATGCTTCGCGACATGTATCAGGTTACTCAGAATACAATCAACAGCCAACGAGAAACTATCGATTCATTGCGCATCGTAAATGAGAATATCTGCCGCAACGATACAATGGGGGCTACAATCTCGCCTGAGCTCAAGGTGTTATTCCCCGAAGTAGCTGATATTGCAATAACAAGAGCAATAACAAGTAATGTGGAAACCGGTCAGCTCGACACATTAAATATAGCACTCGTTCATTACTCACGAACTATGAACTTGGCTCAACGCGAGAAATTCACAAAATATCTTGAGGCTCGTCTATCGACCAAGTCAATAAAAATTGTACCTACCGAGTAATTCCGGCTTGTTTTACAAAGTTAAGGAAGCGGTGCAAACCGTCATTGAGCACACTACGGGGGCAGGCGATATTCCAACGCATATAGCCTTCGCCATCTTCGGTACCATACATTGTGCCGGCATTTAGCCAAAGATTGACATCTTCAACGAGTTTTTCCTCAAGTTCCTCTGATTTAAGACCCAACGCAGTGCAGTCCATCCAAACGAGATAGGTTGCTTCAAGTTTGGCAATCGGAAAGTCGGGGAGATGCTCATTACAAAAGTTTTTCATGTACTCATAGTTACCACGAATGTAGTCCAATAGTTGAGCGAGCCATTCCTCACCATCGTTATAGGCTGCAATAGTGGCAATTACACCAAACGGATTTACATCGCATACCTCGTTGATGTTAATCGCCTTATCAATTTTTTGGCGAGTAGCCTCATCGGGAGCAATGATATTGGCAATTTGTAATCCGGCGATATTGAAAGCTTTGCTGGGTGATACACAAACAACACATTTGCATCCCGCTTCATCTGAAACAGTTGCAAAAGGAGTGTATTTATAGCCGTCAAATACAAATTCACAATGTATTTCATCAGAAATAACAGTGACATCGTGACGACTGCATATTTCGCCTATGCTTTTAAGCTCATCTCTGCTCCAGACTCTGCCTGCAGGATTGTGGGGATTACATAGCAGCATCAACGAAACTTTATCGTCGGAGACTTTACGTTCAAGGTCATCAAAATCTATATCGTAAGTGTCGCCATTCTTCACTAATGGATTTGTAAGTATCTCACATCCGTTGTTACGAATTGACGAGAAGAAGCAGTTATAGACCGGGGTCTGCACCAACACCTTGTCACCCGGCTTTGAAAGGGCTTTAATGATTGCCGAGATAGCCGGAACTACTCCCGATGTATAAATCATCATATAGCGGTTGATGTTCCAACCGTGCTTGCGGCTGAACCACGAGGTCACCGCATTGTAATATTCATCGGGAACTAATGTGTAGCCAAAAATTCCGTTGTCGATACGCTTGTGGAGAGCTTCAATAATAGCCGGAGCTGTCTTGAAATCCATATCGGCAACCCACATCGGTAAAACTCCGTCGCGCGCGCTATCCCATTTATATGAAAGAGTTCCGCGACGCGGAGTGATGGTGTCAAAATCGTATTTCATCATCAATCAAAGTTTACTTTGCCACCGTCTCTCAACTCAATTTTGCAGTCGGCAGGAGCCTTGATATTCTTGTCGATAGTCACGCTACCGATGCTGTCGGCAACGATGTGACCCGAAGTCGGGTTTTTGATGTTGGTGATGTTACCTTTGATTGAAGCGTCAAGAGTTGAATATTCAAATGCACGGTCACATTCAGGGTCAAAAGTACAGTTTTCAAGAATCAAGTTGTCGGCATAGCATAATGGCTGTTCGCCTGAAATATGACAGTTTACAAGGCGAAGATTTTTAGAGTGCCAACCCAAATATTCGCCGTGAAGTTCAGAGTCGTAGATTGTTACATTTTCGACTTCCCAGAAAGCGTCTTTAGTTGTAATCTTAGCATTGCGGACAACAACGTTTTTTACATATTGAAAAACATATTTGCTATCTGATTCGAGTCCGTCAACCTCGATATTTTCACTGAACATGAAGGGATAAGTACCATCGTGGAGCTTCAAATTTTTAATCTTGATATTTTTACAACGCCAAAATGTTTCATCGGCATCGTTGATTACCACATTTTCAATATCGATGTCATCCATTTCACGAAACATTTTAGGTGCATCGATGACAGTATCTTTCATTTTCAGATGATCGCTATACCAAAGAGCCGAACGACCGCCGACAGCGAAATAACATTTGTCAATCAAGAATCTATGAACGTGCCAGAATGGATAGTTACCTTCAAATGTGCAGTCGAATGCTTCAATATCGCTACATTCTTTGATAGCAGATTCACCTTCACGGATTGTAACATTTTCAAGTCTTACGTTGTGAGTTTCAAAGAGAGGACGTTCACCTCCAAATTCTTTATTCTTAATTACTTCCATTGTATATCGATTTTAATTGTTAACTCTTTGATACATTATATGTATAACAAATTTACGGACGGTTTAGTTGCACGATTTGAGAAAATCTATGAGGGCTTTTCGCTCGGCATCGGCTTGCTCAGTGAGAAGAAAATGACCCGAAAGAGGGGTTGTATAAAGTGTTTTAGGCGCTGTGACGGTGTTATAAACCGAGTAAGTGGTTGTCGGGGCACAAGTAAGATCGTTGAATCCAAAAGCATAAAAACCGGGAACGCTGATGTTGCGGGCAAAGTTGACCGTATCGTAGTAGCTCAAATTTTTAAGTAGAACGGAAGTACAATTATCTTTGTTCTTGAAAATATGAGGCCAACCGCCGGCGCGTCCGTTGGCATATCCGGCAAGGTCGCTCATTGCCGGGAAGTTGGCAACAACAAATTTAACCGACGGATGAAGAGCGGCAACGGCTATTGAAAGATAACCACCCTGACTGCCGCCGTAGGTTGCGACACAACCGTTGAACTCTGGAAGTGTTTCAATGAAATCGACCGCACGAACGGCACCTCTGATAACCTGTTGATAATAATAATCATTAAGACGATCCATATTTATTGAGGGATAATCGCTCAAAATACCGTTACCAATCGCATTATATAGTGATGAATCAAGATTATTAGGGATAGCATGAATACCAAGTGCCATTGCAATTATACCCTGTTCAGCGTATGATACAGGAGCATCTATAGCATAAACACCTGCTCCGGGATATTGAATCATAGCAGGATATTTTCCGGGAGCTTTTGGCATGGCAAGCATACCATAGAAACGCTTACCTGAATTTGAAACACTATAACTAACCTGATAGACATCTACTGTTTTGGTACATTTATCGGGAAGGAGAGTCATATCAGAATTCAAAGCCGGTTTGCGAGCCTGCTCAATATTCTTTTGCCAAAACTCCATGAAGTCGGAAGGATATTGTGTTGTCGGCTTTAATTTTTCAGGAGAGAATCCTATTGTTCCCAAAGCGGTATAGGTTTTACCGTCATTTTTATAAACAGCCTTACAGCGAAGAAAACCCGGAACCTTCATTGTTCCACCCTTAACAGTTGCCTCACCATTTTTAAGTTTTACAGAGCCTGTCTTGCGTGGTTGCATTAAATCTTCGCTTATTTCATATTGTACCTCAGCTCCATCAATACCGATATTGCTCTCGGTAAGCATAATTTTGAATTCAGCCTCGCTTCCGGTTGAAGTAACCCAACCACCCTTGGCAGGAGCGATACGAAGGTCTATGACATCGGTAACCCGTGCTGCAAAACAACATAGGCTTATAATTATAAATGACAAACAAGTTATTCGTTTCATAAGGTTTCTATCTTAAGTTTATAACATTCTTAAAGTGTCAAGCAATTCAACGATATCAGTATGGTCAAGCGAACGGCTTGAAGCAAGATGTTCGGCAAAATTTCGGGCTATCGATTGCACTCCCGAATGGTTGAAAATGCGATTCATGTAGGTATATGTCTTTTCAAAAATTGCGTTGGCTTCTTCCTGTTCAAGCGAACAAGATTCCATACCCTCGGCAGTTACTGTCAATCGAAGTGTCTCGCGATCGTCTCGAGAAGGAGTAGAATTACGATTAACGTGACATCGGCAAAGGTAATCGGAAAGAGTCATCGCCATTGTCATTTCAAATTGTTTGATCAGACGGTTCCACATCAAGCGAGTTGAAAATTTTGGATTGGTAACAAAATAATACTCGTTAGAGAGCTTGAATTTTTCGTCACTGTCAAGATCAATCATTTGAATAAATTCCTCTCCGTCATAGATATATAGTCCAATAGCCGAACCTGCCAGACCATAGCAACGATCAGTCTCATCAATATATTTTAAATTTGATTCCATATATATTGTATTTATCTAATTATCATTAATTTACCAATAATTTTTGATTGTCCGTCATTTGTTGTTACCAACACATTATATATACCCGCCGAGAGTTGCGAGGGGTTAATTGTCAACTTCTTTCCCGATGATGTTGCAGACAAAATATTATTTCCTGCTGTATCAATGATTTTCACTAATGAATTTTCGCTTACATTTTCAATCGTCACCAAGCCGGTGTAAGCCGGTTTAACAGGATTGGGATATATCTTGACGTCGGACAGATTAAGTGATGAATTTTGAGTATCGGAGTCAATTCTGAACAGTCCTGATGGAGTGCCAATATAAACCGATTCATCATCAGCTATAACTGACCTTACATTGTCGGTTGTCAACGGAGAGTTTTCAGGAGTGAAATGATTTATTATTTCAGAGCAATCGTTATTCAACAGATAAACACCCTCATTACGTGTTGCGAAATAAAATTTACCCGTAATATCCTCTGCCATATCAACCACATCGACACCATTCAAAGCATAATCGGCAAGCAATGTCGAATCATCTCTATTAATTTTTGGACGAACAATCAATGTGTCGGACGAATCAAAAAAGCTTGAAATATCTTTTATGTAAAACACTCCTGATGAGGTAAGACACCAAAGGCGTCCCCGACTGTCGGCAAACGTTTTATATATATAATCAGACTCAAAAGAGAATAAGTCGCTGTCAGTAAACGATGTCAGATGCTGACTTTTGCCTGTTGAACGGTTATATAGCAATATTCCACAGCGATAATCACTTGAAGTAACAATTACAACGTCACCAACAACATTCACTTTGCCGTCAATTTGGAATGTAAAAGGTGGTAAATCAGGAATAAACCAATCAACAGCAGTTGAATTGCCAAGAGTTTTATCGGCAGGTAGCATCATCAATGCAGGATTTGTTTCATATCCGGTTGCCACCCACAGGTTTCCATCTTTATCAAAACATAAACCTTGGGCCGAACAGCCCCAATCTTTTTTTAAAGGGGAATTTGTGTTGTCAAAAACAAAATCTTTTTTACCGTTTTTCAGGCGTACAATGCCGTCGGTAAAACTTCCCGCAAAAATATACTGATTGTCTGTGGGATGAATAGCCAAATCAGAGACGTGAGCTATACTATCAAATCTAATTTTGTTGTATAGAAAATCTATCGGTGTTGTTGCTTTCTTATCTTCAATCAGATTAAAACGTGAGTATGGAGAAATGGTTGCGACCAATAGGTTTTTATTAGAATCAAATCTTAAAATATCAGCCGATTTAACCCTTATGGCATTAGGATTTAAAGATTGTAAATCATTAATTTGTGTTGTTTCTTCTTGACTATCAGAATAATCGCTGTCATTCACCCTTACATACTTTTGACGATCTCGTAAATCATCAGTTTTAGCAACCTTATAAAGAGAATTATCAAAATTCAAGAGATAGTTTTGACCATCGGATGTAAAAGAATAGACAGGTCTATGCAGATTATATGATTTAATTATTTTTCTACTTTTCAAATCAAATATAACCGGACCCGTGCAAGTTGCAACCAACAGATTATCTTCATCAAACGAGATATTGTTGATTACATTTTCATCTGACAGCTCCGAGTCGCTTAATGATGACAGTCCAAAGCCATTGCCATTCTTTTCTATTATATAAATATAGCCGTTCTTACAAGCAACGGCTAATTGAGAATCGGTTGAATCGGAATAAATTGAAACTACCGACCCTGTTTGTTCAGGTATAGTTTCGAGATTGGTTTCTCCATTACTTTTATTATGTGAAAACAAGTTTCCGCAAGAAGTGAAATAAACTTTGTTACCGAGTGGAATTACTTTTTCAACCGAAATAAAAGAAGGAATATAACTCCAATCAAAATGGGCGGCTACCATGCTGAAAGCAAACATGGCAAACACAGATATAAAAACTATGATACCGCGGTTAAATGACATTAAAGATTCTTTAAAATGTCGAGTAACTTAAGAGTGGCACGTCCGCGATGACTAATGCTGTTTTTTTCTTCAGAAGTCATCATTGCAAAAGTTTTATCAAAACCTTCGGGAGTAAATATAGGGTCATAACCAAAGCCATCAGTGCCTGAAGGTTGTCGGGTGATGTTTCCATTCACTATTCCTTCTACAAGCTGTTCTTTTCCGTCGGCAATAAGAGCAATAACAGTTCTGAAACGAGCACGACGGTTATCTTTATCCTTCATATTTTCAAGAAGGAGTTTCATATTGGCTTGAGAATCATGTCCTTCTCCAGGAGCATAGCGTGCAGAATGCACTCCCGGCTGACCATCAAGAGCCTCGACCTCAAGACCTGTATCATCGGCAAAACAATCGTAACCATAATGCTCTTTTATATAATGGGCTTTTGCAAGAGCATTACCTTCGAGAGTAGGTTCGTTTTCGGGAATATCTTCATTACACCCTATATCAAGTAAAGAGGAGATAGTCAGTTTATCACCGACTATCTCTCTAATTTCTTGAAGTTTATGTTTGTTGTTAGTTGCAAAAACAATTTGTTTCATATAAATAATTATCCTACAACCACATTCACAATCTTGCCAGGCACTACAATTACTTTCTTGACTGTTTTGCCATCAATCCACTTAGATGCAGCTTCATCAGACAAAGCAACCTTTTCAACATCTTCTTTGCTCATGTCGGCAGGTACTTCAATTGTGAAACGGGCTTTACCATTGAATGAAACCGCCATTTTCACAGTAGATTCTTTGAGGTAATCTTCATTATATTTGGGCCAAGCCGTATCGAAAATAGAGCCTTTATTACCCAAAACATGCCAAAGTTCTTCGGTAATATGGGGAGCGAACGGAGCAAGAACAATCAAGAAACTTTCCCAAACCGAACGTGAGGTACATTTCTGCTGAGTTAATTCGTTAAGAGCTATCATAAACGCACTAACAGAGGTGTTATAGCTGAAATTCTCGATGTCGTTACCCACTTTTTTTATGAGTTTATGGATTGATTTCAACGATTCTTTTGAGGGTTGCTCATCGTTGATAACGAGTTCATCACCTTTAAAGAAAGCACCCCAAAGTTTTTTCAAGAAACGGTTAACACCGTCAATACCGTTAGTATCCCAAGGTTTACTTTGTTCAAGAGGACCGAGGAACATTTCATAAAGACGAAGCGTATCAGCTCCATATTTATCTACAATATCATCGGGATTGACAACATTGAACATTGATTTAGACATCTTTTCAACAGCATATCCACATAAATATTTACCATCTTCCAAGATAAACTCGGCATCGTCAAACTCAGGACGCCATTTTTTGAATGCCTCGGTGTCAAGGACATCGTTAGAAACAATGTTTACATCCACGCGAATAGGTGTGACATCATATTGATCTTTCAATCCTAAAGAAACAAATGTGTTTGTATCTTTAATACGATATACAAAGTTAGTGCGACCCTGAATCATACCTTGATTAATAAGTTTTTTGAAAGGTTCGGATTCACAAACTTTACCAAGGTCATAAAGGAACTTATTCCAGAAACGGCTATAGATAAGGTGACCGGTTGCGTGCTCGGTACCACCGATATAGAGGTCAACATTACGCCAGTATTCGTCAGCTTCTTTAGATACAAGTTCATTATTGTTGCGAGGATCCATGTAACGAAGATAATAGGCACTTGAACCTGCAAAACCGGGCATTGTATTAAGTTCAATCTGATAACCTTCGTCGGTTTTCCAGTTTTTAGCACGACCCAATGGAGGTTCGCCTGTTTCAGTTGGCAAATATTTGTCAACTTCGGGCAACAACAAAGGAAGCTTATCCATAGACATCATCACCGGAATACCATCTTTATAATATACCGGGAAAGGTTCGCCCCAATAACGCTGACGGCTGAAAATTGCATCACGAAGACGATAGTTTACTTTTACCTTACCTATACCTGCTTCTTCAATAAATTTCTTAACACGGGCAATGGCATCTTTAACCTGCATTCCGTTGATGTCAAGAATATCAGAAGCTGAATTTATGATTGTACCTTCTTTAGCATCAAATGATTGTTCGCTGACGTCAGCACCTTCAATCAAAGGAATTACAGGAAGATCAAATTTACGGGCAAAAGCATAGTCACGACTATCATGAGCCGGTACTGCCATAATAGCACCTGTACCATATCCGGCAAGTACATAGTCACTTACCCATACAGGTATTTTTTTACCGTTGATAGGATTGATAGCGTATGCACCGGTGAATACACCTGTAACTTTTTTCTCAATCATACGCTCTCGCTCGGTTTTGTGTTTAACTTCATTAATGTAAGCCTCAACCTCGGCACGATGTTCGGGAGTGGTTACCATATCGACATATTTGCTTTCGGGAGCAAGTACCATAAAGGTAACTCCGAAAAGTGTATCGGCACGAGTTGTAAAGATGTCAAAGACAATGTTGCTGTCGGCAATTTTGAATTTAATTTCTGCACCTTCGCTGCGACCAATCCAGTTACGCTGAGTTTCTTTCAATGAGTCGGTCCATTCTATTGTTTCAAGACCTTCAAGAAGGCGTTGAGCGTATGCTGAAACACGCAAACACCACTGATACATCATTTTCTGTTCAACCGGATATCCTCCACGGATAGAAAGGCCTTCGCTAACCTCATCATTGGCAAGCACAGTTCCGAGTTTAGGACACCAGTTTACCATTGTATAGCCAAGATAAGCAATACGATAATTCATCAATGTATCGCTCTTTTCTTTATCGCTCATCTTATTCCACTCGTCGGCAGTGAATTTTAATTCTTTACCTTGAACAGCATGAATACCTTCAGATCCATGTTTTTCAAAATGGCTTACGAGGTCGGCAATAGGCATTGCTTTATCAGCCTTAGTGTCATAGTAGTGATTGAACATTTCGATGAACGCCCACTGAGTCCATTTATAATATTCAGGATCACAAGTTTTTATTTCGCGTGACCAATCATAGCAGAAACCAATTTTATCGAGCTGTGAACGGTAACGTGCAATATTGTTGCGTGTAGTTACTTCGGGATGTTGACCTGTCTGAATTGCATATTGTTCGGCAGGTAAACCGTATGCATCATAACCCATCGGGTGAAGTACGTTAAACCCTTTAAGTCTTTTATATCTTGAAAAAATATCTGATGCTATATAACCAAGAGGATGACCCACGTGAAGACCTGCGCCCGAAGGATATGGGAACATGTCGAGTACATAAAATTTAGGACGTGAATGGTCAATGTGTGCTTCGTTGGTATGATTTTCTTTCCAGTATTCTTGCCAACTTTGTTCTATTTCTCTATGTTTATATTCCATTTTATATAATGATTAATTTATTTTCTACATATATTATTTTTCTGACATCTCAAGCATGCGGTTAATAGGTTTTACAGCCTTTAAAGCAACTTTTTCATCAACTTCTATAACCGGCAACTCATATTTTAATGAGTTATAAAGCTTTTCAAGAGTAATAAGTTTCATAAATGAGCAGTCGTTGCAAGCACAAGTTGAATCGTTTGGCGGAGCAGTAATAAATTCTTTATCGGGACATGCCTCTTTCATTTTATAAAGAATACCGCTCTCAGTAGCTACAATAAATATCTTAGCACTGTCGTTCTTTGCAAATTCAAGCAAAGCTGCTGTTGAACCTACTTTGTCGGCAAGTAAAACAACGGGCTTTTTACATTCGGGATGAACAAGAACCTTTGCATCGGGATATTGCTTTTTCAATTCTACAATCTTTTCAACCGAAAAACGTTCGTGAACGTGGCACGCTCCATTCCAGAGTTTCATATTTCTACCGGTTACACTATTAATATATGAACCGAGATTTCTGTCAGGTCCAAATATTATTTTTTCATCCTGGGGAAGCTGCTCAACAATTTTTTTAGCATTTGATGAAGTCACTACGATATCGGTTAAAGCTTTAACACCTGCCGATGTATTGACATAGCTTATTACGGTATAACCCGGATTTTCTTCAATAAATTTTTCAAACTCTTTTGCATCACAACTATCGGCAAGTGAACATCCGGCATTGAGATCGGGAACAATCACCTTTTTGTCGGGACATAGAATTTTGACAGTCTCTCCCATAAAATGGACACCGCACATAACCACAACAGGTTGTTGAAGGGTTGTCGCAATCTGAGCCAACGCTAAAGAGTCGCCAATGAAGTCGGCAACTTCTTGAATTTCGTTGCGCTGATAAAAGTGGGCGAGAATGACTGCATTTTTCTCTTTTTTGATTTTCAGTATCTCTTCCTTAAGATTCAGCTCTTTGTCGACCGGCATATCGACATATCCTTTTTGGACATCCATTTTATAAAAAAAATAAATTTTAAGAAAAAAATAATTTAGAATAAAAGTAATAATGACTGTCTATTGATGTGATAACTTTATTGTAAATCTCTTGTTTTATAAGTTATAAAACTTTTAAAAGAGGTTGTCAACAAGTTATAAAATCAATTATGATTGACTTTCAATATTTTAGTAACTTATCAACGTTGTGTTAATAATTTGCAAAGTTAATAAATTTAGTCGATTAATCTGTCAGTAAAAGTAGAAAATAGTTTGATAAGTGGTTTTATAAGTTTGAGAGTGGTGTGTATTATTATTTGATGAGGTTTAGCATATCATCAATTTAATGAATAATACAAATTTTTCAGGAATAATTTTATAAATACTTTTAGAATAGGTTATAGACACTTTTAGACACGGTTATCAACACATTTTTTTTACTGTTTTAAACAATAAAAGTGTGTCTATAATTATGTAAATAACTATGTTTATAAAGTTGGTAGTAAATTAATTTATAGATAATTATAACTTTATGAACATATGTCTATAAAATCTTAAAATTGATAGTTTACAGTGAAACCGACACCGTTTCCAAATATGGTATTTTGTACCCAAGGAACATAAGAAATATGAGATTTACTATAATCTTTTGCAACCTGATGAGCGGGGTTTCCACGGAAATAACCGAGAAATTCGTTAACCGGGTCAACAATGAATGCCACGATATAGGCAAGTGCTCTCGATCCTAATATTTCATAGCCGTTATCTACAATCCATCTTTTGCAGCGATAAAAACCTTCGCCTATTATTGCTCCACAAATAGGTGTGATTAGAAGGTCATTGAGTGATGGAATCTCCATAAATGCCTCAATACCATATTCCCAGAAAACGGTAGATATAAATGCGCTATAAAGAAAAGAACCCCAGAAATTGAACCCCTGGCTGCGTGCACTCATAAAGTAAGCAGCACCGGCGTAGGGGTGAAGTGCATAATTAAAAATAGGATTATCTTTGTCAATAACCGGACCTTTCTTAACGTTATTGACCCAACGTTTGAAGAGAGGTACACTTGTAATTTGTTCTTTGTTCCATGCTGTTGCATCTTCAGGAAGCATTTGTAATATAGCAAGAGCTGTAATACCACCTCCAAAAAGTACGGCTGTGTTTGCTGCCAAACGTCCCCATTTTTCTTCGCGCCTTGTCAAAGAATAAGGGAGAGAATATATATCGGGTTTAGGAAAATCAATGGGTTTGAATAAATTGTGAACTGAGTTTGTAGCATCTTGCATATTGATATTGACAATTATTTCACTATTTACAATAAGTTTCGGTTCCAAATTTTCTTTTTTAATTTGAAAATCAGATGCGATTGCCGGTGAAATAGCCGTCAAAAGAGCTAAAAGTGATGAAATAAGAGTTTTCATAATCACATCCAAAATAAATAGTTTTACGAAATAATTACAATTTAGTTACAAATATAACGTTATTCTATATTATTTTGCTCAATTCAGACTACGAATTAACAAATTTTATAAAAATATCTTAATTTAGAGGGTTAAAAGGTAGATTAAATATATTCAATTACTCAGAAAAGATCATTTAAAGTAATTTCATTTTGTGCGATTGCCGAGTGGGAGTTCTTCTTGAGGCCATAAGGTGTAATAAGCGTAATGTGAACCGCTTTTTTAGTTTTGGTAACTTCTATAAAGTTGCCACGACGACGGCGAAGTTTCATTTCTTGGTCCTCGGTAATTAAAAATTCTTGTGCAGAGAATTTCATTTCACATAGATTGATTACACCATCATTGCGGTCAATAAGAAGATCAATCTGAGTTTTCTCGATACCTTTATCTTCATCTGTTTCTGTTCGCCAGCTATAGACGTTAGATAATACTCCGGATATACCGAGAGCTTCTTTTATTTGTGCTATATGCAGAAGACATACTCTTTCAAAGGCGAGTCCACTCCATGTACGATGTAAAGGAGAACCTATATTGTTAGTCCAAAAATGAGAATCATTATTTTTATTTCCTCTCATATATTGAAAATAGAAAAGTGTGAAGTTGTCGATGAGCTGGTATAACGCATCCTTTGATTGTTTTCCAATACTGTTGTATTTTCTAATAAAGCCACACCATTCAAGTTCATTCAAGTAACGGGTTAGATCCCCACTTGACTTTATTCCACTTGTCTTTGAAATTTCATCGCGGGTAAGACCTTTGTTTTTAGTGGTTAAAGTATTTACCACGTTCATGTATGGTTCTGGATTATTAAATAATGAGGCATAGAGTTGGTCATATTCATGATATAACCCTTCTCTATCAGGACTAAAAAACAAAGCATCTATGTTTTGAGCAAGACTGAGTTCTCGCTTAAGCAAACTCCAATAAA
>CAMWIM010000053.1 GCA_947174335.1 uncultured Porphyromonadaceae bacterium
TCATAGTTCGTAAAGTTGACCGTCCGGCAAGTTGATTGTCGGGCGGTCACGTTTTAGTAGGGACGCACGGCTCGTGCGTCCACCCCGTCACATTGGCAGGTCGGAATTTGTAGGGACGCACGGCTCGTGCGTCCATGATTCGTGCGTCCAACATAATTTATTCTGAATAAAAGCAATCTTTATCCCACCGCTCAATATTCGTATCAATATAATCCGAAATATTTTTACTATCGCTTTTCCCTCGAA
Organism: uncultured Porphyromonadaceae bacterium; assembly: GCA_947174335.1. Taxonomy (GTDB): domain Bacteria; phylum Bacteroidota; class Bacteroidia; order Bacteroidales; family Muribaculaceae; genus CAJUPY01. The sequence continues at coordinate 247 of CAMWIM010000053.1, forward strand.
TAATATGATCATGATATCGACCCTGCCACGCAAAATTAAAATTATTGCGTCGAGCGAAAAGTGTTACAGACTGCTTAAACCCTCCAATAACAACCCCAAGAGCCATCCTTATTGTAGGGATGCACCCCGGTGCATCCGATTTTTCGCATATTCGTATAATCACATGCACATGATTTGGCATCACAACAAATTGCAAAACCTCAGCATAAGGATAATGTGTGGAAATTTGCTCCAATTGTCTAACGCAAAAATCACCTGTTGGAGTATATAACATTTTTCCATTAACGATTTTCCCAAAATAATGAATCTTATCCCTTGTACATATAGTTACAAAATACAATCCTCCCGAGTAATTATGGAAATCGGCACGTGGTGATTTTCTTTCTGAAAACATTTTTTTATTCATTGCGTGGACGCACGAGCCGTGCGTCCCTACTTTTTCAATTATTGATTATTGCAAATTATGGTAATCGATGAATTGGTTGTAGGGACGCACGGCTCGTGCGTCCACCATGATTCTTGCGTCCTTACTTCCAATCATGTTTCATCCAAACCCTCACCGAGGCATCTGAGGGCATGCGCCAGTCGCCCCTTGGCGAGAGGGTGACTGAGCCGACTTTCGGACCGTCAGGCATACAGCTGCGCTTGAATTGCTGGCTGAAGAAGCGATGGGTGAACGTGCCAAGCCACTTGAGTATTGTCACTCCATCATATCGACCGTCAAACGCCTGACAAGCAAGCAAATAAATTTCATTCGGCGTACGACCCCAGCGCATAAAATGGTAAATGAAAAAGTCATGCAACTCGTAGGGTCCCACCAAGTCTTCGGTTTTCTGAGTGATATTCCCCTGAGAGTCAGCCGGAATCAGCTCGGGACTGATTGGCGTGTCGGCGACATCGAGAAGTATATTGCGGGTAGCATCGTCCGACTGACCGGCAAAGTAAAGCACCAATGAGCGGATGAGTGTCTTTGGCACGCCGGCATTGACACCATACATCGACATCTGGTCGCCGTTATAGGTAGCCCAGCCCAGAGCGAGCTCACTCAGGTCGCCCGTTCCGACAACCATTCCGCCTGCCTTGTTGGCAAGGTCCATCAGGAGATAGGTGCGCTGGCGAGCCTGCGCGTTTTCGTAGGTCGTGTCGTGAATTGTCGGGTCATGCTCGATGTCCTTGAAATGTTGATTGACTGCCGGAACAATCGAAATCTCACGATGGGTGATGCCTAAAGCCTTCATCAGCCCCACGGCATTGTCGTGGGTGCGGTCGGTCGTACCAAAGCCCGGCATCGTCACACCGACAATCCCCTTTCGGTCAAGACCGAGAATGTCAAACGTGCGGGTGGCGACGAGCAGCGCAAGCGTCGAGTCGAGACCGCCCGAAACACCGATGACTACGGTCTTGGTGTTGGTGGCATCGAGGCGTCGTGCCAAGCCGAGAGCTTGAATGTTGACAATCTCAAAGCAGCGTTGATCAAGCGCATCACCCTTCGGCACAAACGGCATCGGGTCAATAAAACGTCGCAACGGCTCATTGTCGGACATCGCATCGCGCACTTCCAACCCGATGACACCGAAATCGGCGATATCGGTCTCAAACGATGAGCGAGTCATGCGGTCATGGTCGAGAGCATCGATGTCGATGTCAGAGATGACCCATTGGCTGTCGAGCTGCCACGGCTGATTAATGTTGATGATATTACCGTTCTCTGCAATGATTGTCTTGCCGTCAAAAACAAGGTCGGTGGTCGATTCGCCATATCCGGCTGAAGCATAAACGTATGCGGCGACCGTGCGTCCCGACTGCTGGGCAATCAGATTTTTGAGGTAGTCAAACTTCCCGGCAACCGAGTCAGACGCCGACAGGTTCAACAACACGTTTGCGCCGGCGAGTGCCTGACGCGACGACGGCGGAATCGGCGTCCAAAGGTCTTCACAAATCTCTATGCCTATTTTTGCCCTACCATATTGCAGAAGTATGTCTCCGCCCGGCACTTCATCGTCATAGCCGGGAAACTGAACATCAATATATTCAAACTTGAACGGCTCAAACCATCGTTTTTCATAAAATTCGCCATAGTTGGGAATGTTTTTCTTGCCGTTGACAGCCACAAGCAGCCCCTTTTGGATGGTGACGGCGCAATTGTAGAGCTTCCCGTCAATAACGAGCGGCACACCGACCGTAAAAGCTGTTGAACAGCCCGCTGTCATGTCGGCAAGAGCGACCACACCCGAACGAGCCGCCTCGATCAGTGCCGAATTTTGAAAAAGGTCGGCACAGGTATATCCCGTCAACGAGAGTTCGGGGAAAACGGCTATGTCAACCCCTTCTTTGTCGAGTTGGGCAACAATGTTGGCAATAGTCTTGACGTTGGCTTCAACATCAGCCAAAAAAACACGGGGCGAAACCGCCGCTACTCTTAAAAAATTGCGAATCATATCGATGATGAATGAAAAATTTCACGAAGATAATGAAAAAAACTCATATTAGAGCAAAAAAATTTGGCTATCACGAAAAAAATCACTTACTTTGCACTCTGTTTCGTAGACCGTCAAAAAAACGATAAAAAAAGATGCAATTATCGGCAATATGACTGTCGCTTCTCTCGAAACACATAAATTATAAAGTAACAAAATAATTATAAACAGAGCCATGTCAAAGATTTGTCAAATTACAGGCAAGAAAGCGATTACCGGCAATAATGTATCGCACTCGAAACGTCGTACCAAACGTCGCTTCAACGCAAACCTCTTTAACAAAAAGTTCTATTGGGTAGAACAAGACGCTTGGATTAACCTAACTATCTCAGCTGCCGGTCTGCGTACCATCAACAAAATGGGTCTCAACGCAGCCATTATGAACGCAACTAAGAATGGTTATTTAACTGAAATCAAACTTGTAGAATTCTAAGAAAATGGCAAAGAAAGCAAAAGGCAACCGAGTACAAGTAATTCTCGAATGCACAGAACATAAGGAAAGCGGAATGCCCGGTACTTCACGTTATATCACTACCAAAAACCGCAAAAACACCACTGAGCGTTTGGAACTCAAAAAATACAACCCAATCCTCAAACGTGTAACCGTTCACAAAGAAATCAAATAATAATACTATAAGATATGGCAAAGAAAACAGTCGCTTCTCTTCAAAAAGGTGAAGGTCGTACCTATAGCAAAGTCATCAAAATGGTGAAATCACCTAAAACCGGTGCTTACATCTTCAAAGAAGATATGGTTCCCAACGACGCCGTTAAAGACGCTTTGAAATAATCAAGAACTCCATTTGTATTTTTTCATAAGAAAAAATGGGAGATATGTCGGATGACATATCTCCCATTTTTATAAGTTCGAATCCCAGTGTCGGCAACGCCGACGATGTATTAATCATGTTTCTCCTGCCCGGGAACCTCGTCACTGCCGGCAAAGAGCTTTGACAGTTTGTTTTCGCGGAATCGTTCGAGGAGCTCCCAGAAGTTGGGGACGAAGAGCGTACCGACTATGGCATTGACCGCCATACCGAACACTACCGCCGTACCGAGCGACACTCGGCTCTCGGCGCCCGCACCGCTTGCAAACAACATCGGCATCACACCGAAGACAAACGCCAGGGCGGTCATCATAATCGGGCGGAATCGGATATCTCCCGCCTTGATTGCCGCATCACGGATTGACAGTCCCTGCTTGCGATAGTCAACGGCATACTCGACAATCAAAATCGCATTCTTGGCTGAAAGTCCGAGTAACAGAATGATACCGATCTGAGTGTAAATTGAGATTGACTGATTCATGAACATACACCCGATTACCGTACCCAAAATTGCCGTAGGCATCGTGATTACAACCGCTATCGGGTCGGTCCAACTTTCATATTGGGCGGCAAGAACCAATATTGTGATGATAACAGCAAAGATAAGCACCATCGAAATTGTCGTGCCTGACGATGTTTCCTGATAAGCCTCGCCCGTCCATGCGTATGAATAGGTGTTGCCAAGCGTGTTGTTGACAATCTCTTCCATAGCCTTGATGCCTTCGCTTGAGCTGACCCCGTGAGCCGGAGTGGCAGTCACCGATGCCGTGTTATACATATTGTAGCGGCTTATCATCGACGAACCGAAAGTCGATTCAATATTGGCAAACGAACTGAACGGCACCATTTCGCCGTCATCGTTGCGCACACTCAGCTTCATTACGTCTGAAACCGTTTCGCGTGAGTTTGAATCGGCTCCGATCTGAACCTGATAGACACGTCCGAATTCGACGAAGTCGTTGACATAGCTTCCGCCCATATAATAAGCCAACGTCGAGAATACCGATTCGAGTGTCAGGCCCTGCATCTTGACCTTGTCACGGTCAATGTTGATTTTATATTGCGGCACACTCCCCTCAAACAACGATGTCACCGAAGCAATACGCGGGTCGCGACGGGCGGCCTCACTAATCTGGTCAAGCGCAACCTTCAGGTCGTTGGTGCCGAGGTTGTTGATGTCGAGCAGCTGCATCTGTAATCCCGAGGTCATACCGAGCCCCGGAATTGCAGGCGGATTTATCGAGAATATAATCGCCTCCTGAATGTCGGCGGTCGCCGCGTTCACCTTGTCGATGACAGCAAACACCTTCTGATCTTTTTTCTTGCGCTCGCTCCACGGTTTCAAAGTGACGAACATCGAACCGAGGTTACTTCCCGCGCCCCCGCCGATAAACGAGTTACCGGTAACGGCAATGACGTTGTCGACCTCAGGGATAGCCTTCAGTCGTGCGGTTACCTCATCCATCACTTTTTCGGTGCGTTCGAGCGACGCTCCGGTCGGTAATTGAACCGAGGTCATAAAGTAGCCCATGTCTTCAGACGGAACATAGCTTGTAGGCAACTTGATGAAGCCCCAGAAGGCTGCAGCGCAAATTACGACGAAAACACCCAACGCAACCACAGGTTTGCGCAACATGGCTGTAATCGACGATGTATAAAGGTTTACCGTCTTGAGCCATCCTTTGTTAAAGTATTTATAGACAAAGAATGTCGAGGGTTTATCTTTTTTCTTGAGGAACAGCGCACACATCGCCGGGGTGAATGTCAAGGCATTGAAACCCGAGAACGCTGTCGAAACCGCAATCGTGAGCGCAAACTGTTTGTAAAGCTCACCCGTGATTCCGCTGATGAATGCGGTCGGGATGAACACCGAGAGCAACACGAGAACCTCGCCCACCACCGGTCCCTGCAACTCGGTCATAGCCTTCTCGGCAGCCTGACGGGGCGACAACGTTCCCTGACTGACAAGCCTTGCACAGTCCTCAACAACCACTATCGCATCATCGACCACAATGGCTATGGCAAGAACGAGTCCGAACAATGTCAATGTGTTAATCGTGAACCCGAGCAACTTCATGACCGCAAACGTGGCGATAAGCGACACCGGAATCGTTATCATCGGGATGACGACCGAACGCCAGTTCTGGAGGAAAAGCAAAATAACAATCATCACGATGAGTGTTGTCTCGACAAACGTTACAAGCACCTCATCGATTGATTCGCTGACAAAATTGGTAGTGTTCATCAACACTCGGTAGCTTACGCCCTCAGGGAAATATGGAGCCAAATCGTTAAGCTTGTCCTGAACCGATTTGGCAACCTGAAGCGCATTTGCTCCCGGAAGCTGATTGATACCGATCAACCCGGCTTCGTGTCCGTCAACCTTGCTTATCATGCTGTAAGTTTGACTGCCGAGGTCGATTTTTGCAACATCGCCAAGGCGCAACATACTTCCGTCGGGATTAGAGCGGATAACAATATCGGCAAACTCTTCAGGAGTCTGCAAGCGACCTTGTGAAGTGAGCGTAAACTGAAACGCAGCATCGTTTGAGACAGGGGGCGCACCAACACTACCGGCTGAAACAGCCATGTTCTGGGACTGTATCGCCGACATGACATCGGCAGGCGTAATCCGACGCACCCTCATCATCTCGGGGTCTAGCCATACGCGCATCGAGTACTCCCCTGCTCCAAATGCGTTAGCCCCACCGACTCCGTCGAGTCGGGCAAGTTCGTCAACGATGTTCAGTTTGGCATAGTTGGTCAGGTAGAGTTCGCTGTAATTATGAATAGAGTCGCTTTCAATGGCGACAAACAAAACTATGTTTGATGACTGAGCCAGGACCGAGACGCCCTGCTGTTTAACTGCGGCAGGAAGAGTAGCTTCAGCCATAGAGATGCGGTTCTGCACCTTCACGGCAGCCATATCGAGGTCAACATCGTTGTTAAATGTGATTGTAAGGCTGTAGGAGCCGTCAGAACTTGATGTCGAGCTCATATACATCATCCCCTCGACACCATTGACCTGTTCCTCAATCGGCACACCAACAGTCTCGGCAACTGTCTTGGCGTCGGCACCGGGATAGGAAGCCGAAACCATTACGGTCGGAGGGGTAATGTCGGGATATTGTGCGACAGGAAGCGACTTGACAGTGATGAGTCCGACCAGCACCATAAGTATTGCCAGCACAGTGGCAAAAATCGGTCGATCTATGAAAAAACGTGAAAACATATATCTACATTTTATGCAATTACTTAACAGTATCGGGAACAACGGTCATTCCGTCGCGCACCTTCAAAAGAGCTTTTGTGACATAACGCTGTCCGGGTTTCAATCCCGATTTGACAATGCGCATCGAGTCGTTGACAATCTCGCCCGGCTCGATAGCGGTGTAAACCACACGGTTTGAATCGTTGAGCGTGTAAAGATATTTTCCGCGCTGGTCGGTCGCTATTGATGCGTCCTTGACAAGGATTGCCTTCGGGTCGGAATAGTCGGGCAGGTTGACAACGACATACATTCCGTCTTTGAGTTCGCCAAAACTGTTGTCGATCTTCACATTCAGTTTGACGGTTCCCGTTGACTTGTCGACCGAAGGTGCAACATAACTAAGACTTCCGGTATAGCTGTGGGGTAACGAATCGGTGAACGACAACGGAATGTGGGTATAGTCGACCGACGGAACCGGCGACACCGCATCGTCCTTCATCTTGATATACTGTCCTTCGTCAACCGAAATGATAGCATACACGACTTTGTCGTCATACAATGTTGTGAGGGTAACAGGCTGATTTTCACCTGAGACATAATCACCCACATTCAAGGTCGAATTTGAAATGTGACCGTCGGCGGGTGAAACAACACGGCAGTAGCCGAGCATTGTCTGGGCCATGCGTAGAGCCGCTTTTGCGCTCTCAATTGATGCGAGACTCTGATTCATGGTGCTTTCGGCTTGAACAACCTCGATTTGAGAAACTGCATCGCTCTCCAACGCTTTTTTCAAGGCGTTATAGCGGTTTGTGGCATATTTATTGTTGGCAATCGCAGTTTCGAGCTGAGCCTGAGCCTGACTGACACGGTCGGCATATTGCGACGACTCGATTGTAAACAGTAACTGACCTTTTTTCACGAAGTCACCCGACGTATAATTCTTTGAAGTCAGCGTGCCGTTGACACGTCCGACAATCTGAATTGCACGGTCAGCCGAGATATAACCGGGAACTGTTTTACCGACAACGATTGAGTCGGTAACGGGCAAAGCTACCGAAACGGTTTCGTCAGTTTGATGATATGTATTCTCTTTTTTATGAGAACAAGAAGCTGTTGATACAACTGCGGCAATTAGCGCGAGGTTACCAAGAGATGTTAATAGTCTCATCTTTATGTTGTGTTATAGATTTAACGTGAATTATATGTTAAAGACCGTCCCAGCCACCGCCGAGAGCCTGATAGAGTGTCACAAGCGAACTGAGTGCGTTCCCCTCTGCAACAATCAGAGAGTTGGCATTTTCAAGAACATTGAGCTGGGCATCGACCACATTTGAAAATGCAGTCAAATCTTGCTTATAAAGATCGACCGACAAGTTATATGATTCGTTGTCATAGCTTATCAGCTCTTTGATGATATCGACATTTTTAAGTGAAGCGACGTAAGACGACATCGCGTTGTTGACCTCGTTAACGGCGTTCAAAACCGTCATATTATAATTATCGACCGACATTTTCAGTGTTTCACCGGCTGAAATCGCATTGGCACGACGATTGAAGCCACTGAAAATGGTCCATGTCAAACGAGGTGCTACTGAATAGGTGAACGAGTTGTTGTGAAAAAGATCGTCCAAGCGATGAGCCTGCGTTCCGATTGACCCGTCGATAGAGAGCGTAGGCAAAAATTCTTTTTTGGCGACACCGACTGCGGCGGCATTAGCAGCAACCGACATCTCGGCTTGAACAATATCGGGACGGCGACGCAACAGTTCAGCAGGGATACCCGCGTGAACAAGCTGAATATAGTCAGGTAGTTTTTTGAATGGTGCAAGACGTGGCGCGATTTCGTCGGGATAAACGCCCAACAAAACAGCGATCGAATTAATAGCTGTCGAAATCGAGTTTTCAAGTCCCGGCACTGAAGCTATTGTCGAATAATAAACCTCTTTTGCCTGAGTGACATCGAGTTTTGAATTGAGTCCGCTCTCGTAACGCGCCTCAGCAATCTTCACGATTTTATCCTGTCTGGCAGAGTGTTCCTTAGCGACTTGGAGTTCAGCTTGCCAAACACGAAGTTGAAAATATTCCTTGGCAATTTCAGCCGCTACCGAAACCATCGTTCCGGCATACTCGGCGCGACTCACACCTACAAGCTTTTTTTGCTCGCGGACTGCCGAAGTGATTTTACCGAAAAGGTCAATTTCCCAACTGACCGAAATGTCACCTGAGAAAAATGAAGAATTGATTGATGGAGTGGCTGGCTTTGAAGCGAGTCCGGATGTCCGTGATTTGTTCCAACCTGCCGAAAGTGACGCCTGCGGAAAATAGGACGAGCGAGCCGACATCAGTCCGGCACGTGCAATTTCGATTCGTCGGGCAGCCATTTTCAGGTCAAAGTTATTTTCTTGACCCACAGCAATCAACGAGTCGAGCAAATCGTCGTTAAACAGTTTCCACCACTGATCATCGGCAGGCGATGACGGCTCAAAATATTCGGTGTAACTCCATGTTTCGGGAATTTCATCAATACTGCTGCCGGCTTTATCGTAGGCAAACATCGGGAACATCCCCGCCAAAAACAGAGTGAGTATAGTTGGAACGTTTTTAAATGAATTCATCAATCAATAATGTTTGAATTTTGGTAATATCTAATTTTTAAACGCCAAAAACACGAAATTAGTTTTTAATCACGTTTATTTTTTATAGACAGGCAGATAGGTAGGAAAAACAGGGGCCAATATTGGTAAATAAATGTTAAAAGGACGCTATGTTTCTTGCAAGTTTCAAAATAAAGCAATACCTTTGCAACGCTTTTCAGAAATCGGGGTGTAGCTCAGTTGGTTAGAGTACGCGTCTGGGGGGCGTGAGGTCGCTGGTTCGAGTCCAGTCACCCCGACAAAACAAGCTTGGCTGAAAAGCCAAGCTTGTTTTGTTATATAACGATAAGTTTATTTTAATTATACCCGGTCAGATATATTTAGGATAAAGCCGTATCCCTCCATCTGGTATAAAATATAACATACCATTACATTTTCTTATCTTTAAAGAATTTTATTCGTTTGGTGATGTGTCCGAATGAAAGGATTATCATCAAGAATCCGAGTTTACCATGCACTCCACCTATGGGTGCATGAGAGAATGTCGTTACCCAATGGATCATAGCCACAATACCACTTATTAGGGTTACAAGCGCAATCCACCAAAGAACACGTGTTACCTGGCTCTTTTGTTTTCTGAATTTCGAGAACCAATTGCTTTTGCCAAAATGCAGATACACATGATATCCGGCCATACCGATAAACAGAACTCCTATTAAAATATGAATCCACACAGATGTCAAGCCTATACTATGTGTGGCTTCAAGCTGTATTCCTGATATAAGGATAGCAATAGTAAAAGCGAGAAGGCTCCAATTGCAAATTTTCAGTTTAGTAATCTTCTTCATGTTACAAATGTAATGGTTTTATATGGGATTTCAAAGCGGTTATGATGCCGAATGTTTTATAACAAAATTTTCTTGAGCCTAACAAGTCCGATGGTTCATTTTAAACTCTTCTTTTACAATTTATTAATTGCTATTGAACTTCCTTCAAAACAATTCTGAGTGTGTCCCGAATCTTATAAGTTTTATAATATCAGACTCTCTATCCCATCATATTAGCAAAGTGTCGTTTTCAACATGGCATTCCATGTGTCCTCGATAACTACCCGTCAGAGGATGTGGCTTATTTTCTTCCGGTATTGGTAATTCATTTTGAAGTAAACCAAGTATATGCTCTAATTTCTCTATTATTAGAGGTCGATTTTTATAACGTTTGAGATCCTTCTTAAACTGAGTGGTGACCTTCAAAGTCTTCATAAGGAATCAACGAAGTTGCGAAAGTTTGAAAGATCAAGCGTCTCTAAATTGTCAGATGTATCTGCCTCTTTCATAGCAGCGAGAGTTGTTTTATTTGGTTTTTCAGAAACAAAAGCAAGTAGCACACTCTCAACAAGATTATTAAGGCTACGATTATGCTTTTTAGCTTCTATTTGGAGACGTTCAAGCAAATTCTCACTTAATCGGAACGACGTTTGTTTTCTGGTTACAGATGATGTATTCATAATTGTATCATTTTATATCGCAAAGGTAGTACATTTGTATAACATATCCAAATATTTGATAGTTTATGCTCATCATGAGTCTCAAAAGCAATAACACTTTAAGTTAAAATTTGGATGTAATTTTGTATGTATAAAAGTAAATCCGCTGTAACATGATAAGCTACAGCGGATTTTGAAAGTAAGTTGTGGAGATGGAGGGACTTGAACCCTCGTCCAAACGTGGAACTAATAAGCTTTCTACATGCTTAGTCTTTTGTTGTTTTTTGTGCCGTGGCAGGCAAAAGACAGCCAACCGCGACCTTAGCCTCTAAAATTTCGGAACCCTCGCGAGGCTCTCGGATTCCTATTCCCGATTTACCTGCACCGCCTTGTCGATTAGTCTCGGGACGACGACAATCGGGCGATGTCTTGTCTCTGCAACTGTTGCGGAGATTAAGCGCAATCTACTGTACTTCGATTAGGCAGCAAGAGCGTAGTTATTTTCGCCATTTAAATTTTTGATGTCTCTGATTAAAGAGCGTGGGCATCATCGCTCTGCATGCTTACGTACCACTTCTACACGCTGTCAAAACCGGTCATCCCCTTTGTTTGACACCATATAACTGGCATAAGAATACAAAATTAAGATTTTTCTTTTATAGGACAAAATTTCAGACACAGGCGCAATTTATATTTATATTTTTTTAACAAAATACTTTAATGCCAATTTTTCAGGGATAATCAGGCGAAAAAATATAACTGCTATTAAATCAATTAACAAATTAAACACCAACACCCTTTTTTCAATTTTAATTAAATAAATTGAAAGAAAAGCCGTATATTTGCATAATATAAATTTCCAGTGAAATAAATAAAAATTGACCGCTGTTTATGTTTAACCGATCATTTTTCTCATCTATACCTCCGGTTACCAAAAACCTGATTATAATCAACTTTATTGTTTGGTTTGCAATTCTCGTATTCTCTAAACGTGTCGCGCTTGACATCAACGACATAGGGGCAATACACTATTTTGGTTCACCACTTTTCAAGCCGTTCCAGCTGATTACCTACATGTTTATTCACGCAAACTTTGCCCATTTGTTTTTCAATATGTTTGCGCTGTTCATGTTCGGCATTACCCTCGAAATGGTACTCGGAAGTAAAAAATTCCTGTTCTACTTTATATCGTGCGGAATCGGTGCCGCTCTAATTCAAGAGGGCGTATATGCCATTTATATCCACTCGCTTTTAGACAAAGCGGTCACAATTCTTGGAACTCCCGAATCTTCAATTCTCGAAATAATCAAAACCGAAGGTGCCAATGCCATTTCGCAAGGCATGAACTTTACCGACCCGATTCTCGGACGTCTTAACGGATTATATAATATCGGGACTGTGGGTGCATCGGGAGCGGTTTATGGCATCTTGCTCGCCTTTGGTATGATATTCCCCAACCGACCAATCTACATGATGTTCATTCCGATTCCAATCAAGGCAAAATATTTTGTAATCGGATATGGTGTAATCGAACTTCTTCAAGGTTTGGCAGCAAGCGCAGGTGACAATGTAGCCCATTTTGCCCACCTTGGCGGTATGATAGTCGGCATTTGTATTATTTTGTATTGGAAAAAGAATGGCACGCTTTTCAACAGATTTTAGAAACATAAGCGTCAAACAAACAATCATTTTGATTGCGACTGTCAATCTTGCGGTATTCGTTTTTTTGAATATCGCTACACGTCTTTTCCCTGATAGCCAACCTATTGGCAGCTTCTTTCTCGAAACCGAAAATACTTATCATTTATGGTCATTGGCGACCTACAGTTTTTGCCACATCTCTTTTTCCCATCTGATTGTCAATATGGCTGTTCTGATACTTGCCGGATTCATCATTGAAAAAAAATCGATAACCCGACTGTCAGGCAAGAACGTTGCTATCATTTACATGGCATCGGCATTTGGAGGTGGAATTGCATTTTTGGTTTCAGCCCACCATTCGTCGGTGCTTATCGGAGCGTCGGCAGCCGTAATGGGATTGTCGGGAGCATTAGCCTTAGCGTGCATCAACACGTCGATAACACTCCCCTTCCCCGGTCGAATCAATGTGATGACTCTCATTTTAATTTTACTTGCATGGGTGATTGTCGTGACCGCCGCATCGTCGCCCGAAACTACAATCGTCCATTCAGCCGGATTGGCTACCGGAATACTGTCATTCACGCTTCTAACGGTGTTACAACGCTATAAATCGCTTCACAATCGTTTAAGCAAACGCTCTTATTTCGACCGGCTCAACCTAAAAGTCAGAACATCGGGATTTACATCGCTGAACGATGACGAACGAAACTTTTTTATAAACCAAAGTCAGGATAACGCCAAACAACAAGAGTTATGATGTGGATTATAAATACAATTTTGGCATTATGTTGCATCCTTTCAGCCTTTGGGGGTGTATTCTCTCCTGAATATTTCAAAGCCATTCCTGCAATAGCTCTTTTGACATTCCCTTTATGGATGATTGCAATGCCATGTCTGGTAGTTTTAGATCTCATCATATCAAAACGCTCTGCTGTAATTCCCATCGTAACAATGGTTTTGTGCATCGGTCCATTTCTTGAATTTTGCCCGCTGACAATCTTCCAGAACGCCGACAAAGACTGCCCGACTTTTTCGCTGTTGACCTACAACACGTTTAACATGGAGAATTATACACAAATGTCGATGCCATGCAGTTTGACCGCAGGTGCGATTCTTGATGCCGACTGCGACATAGCCTGTCTGCAGGAAATGACCTCAAACTTTAAATCATCGCAACAGGTTGCTCCATGCCAAGCCGACTCGTTGAACCGGCTGTATAAATATCAGGACAATTCGGCAAACGGCTTACCGATATATTCCCGTTATCCCGTAAAGCGCATATTATCAGTTAATCTCGACGATACATCGGCAAAACTTGACAAATATATCGTCACTCTTGATTCAATCGACCTGACCGTCTATAACGTTCATTTGCAATCAATCGGACTTAGCAATAACGATAAAATGACCTATCTTGAATTGACACGCGGTCAAGGCGACATAAAGAAAATCAAAGCCGATTTGCTTTCAAAGCTGAACCATGCTTTTAAAAGTCGCGCAAATCAGGCTAAAAAGATACGTGAATATCTCGATCAAGACTCAGCCCAAAACATAATCGTCTGTGGCGATTTCAATGATGTTCCGACCTGTTACGCAATCCGTACAATCATGGGCAAAGACTTTAGGAACGCATATACCGAAGCCGGACGCGGTCCGTCGATAACATATCGTGCCAACCGATTTTATTTCCATATCGATCAAGTCCTTTACAAAGGAAATATTATTCCGGTAATGGCTAAAACGCTTGAAATCGGCAACTCTGACCACTATCCCGTTAAAGTCATTTTTGAAATTAGCAATCAATAAAAACCAAAATAATGATTCGTAAAATTTCTTTTATTCTCGTTTTTCTTGGCTCACTGGTAAACACCGTAGCACAAGTCTCTCCATTGAAACTCAAAGGCGACGATGCCGCCTCAATCGGTGTGGTTATCCGCAATCTTGTAACCGGTCAAGACATCGTAAATTATAATGGCAAGATGCTCCTTTGTCCGGCAAGCACAATGAAACTTGTGACCTCGGCTGCCGCATTGTCAACCAAAGGCGAAGATTTCACTTATACGACTTCGACCTATCTTTCGGGCAAAGTTATCGACGGCCGCGCAATGGGTAATCTCGTCATTGTTCCCGGCGGAGACCCAACACTTTACAGCGAATATTTCGAGCCTGAGAACTGCACCTTTTTCAGCGACATCATTGCCAAGCTGAAACAACTCGGAGTAAAAGAAATTGCAGGCAATATCATTGTCGCTGACACAAATATGCCCGACCAAGGTCCGGTTTCGACCTGGGAACTTGAAGATATTTTTTACAGCTATGGTGCCGGATATTTCGCACTTAATTATGCCGACAATGTTTTTAAACTCTACACCCAGACCGGCACAACCACCCCGTTTATCCCCGATGCACAAATCGAGATTGAAAACATCGGCGAAAGCCGCAACATTATTCATGGACTGAATTCAAACAAATATGTCGTTACGGGTCCTAAAGTATTTGAGCCCGACAGCCGCGTTACAATGCCTATGAATAACCCGTCTTCGGCACTCATGGCAGCTCTCGCTACCGAAATCGAGCGTAACGACATCGTCTTTGTTGACGGCTTTACACCAATCATAACCGACTCTATTCCGTTGACAAGCTATAACTCAAAACCGCTCTCTGAAATTCTTCACAGTCTGATGGTTCGCAGCGACAACATGATGGCAGAATCAGCTCTGCGCCTTCTCGCCCCCGATATGCCACGCGACTCGGCACTCGTACGCGAAGCCGACTTTCTCAATTCAATCGGTGTTTCAACTGAATACACCAATATACTTGACGGAAGCGGACTTTCGCGAGCTAATTCGATTTCGCCCGATTTCCTTGCCGATGTACTCCAAAAAATGACATTGTCCCCCGTTTCAAATACATTCATCAGCCTTTTCCCTCGTGCCGGAATGGACGGAACAATGAAAACATTCCTGCCTAACACCAACTTCACAAAACGACTTGTTATGAAAACCGGCAGTATGAGCGGGGTTAGATGTTATGCGGGATATTTGCTTAACAACAACGGACGACCGACCCATGTTGTAGTTATCATGGTTAACAAATATTTTGGGTCGTCTTCAAACGTGAAGCGCAGTATTGAACAGTTCATCCTCTCAACCCTAAAATAAAACGATAATGCAAGACTCTATTCAAAAACTATGGTCTGACTCGGTTGAAATCGAAGGCATTGCCGCATCATTGGTTTTGCGCAACACTGACGATCAATATATCAGCTCAATTCTTCCGCTACTTAAATCAAAAATTGCCAGCCTTGACTCTCTTATCGACTCTATCCAACTCAATTTTGATGAGCCGGAACCGTGTGTTCAACCGGCTGACGAACCGGAACCGGTCCAACCGCTCTATCGTGAAATTCTAAAGGAAACAATAGTCATTGAGAGCTCACGACCTGAGCCAACCGAAAATCAAGAAGAGCCACAACCGGTTGACGAGATTGTTCCTGAACTCAATCCCGAACGTGAATTAGCCGAAAATACCGAAGTGCAAATTGAGACATCTACTGAATCTGAAACAGAAGCTAATGAGACTGAGAATGAACCGTTGCCACTTCCTGTCATCTTCCGACCGAATATAATTGAAAACTACGTTGAAGATGAAGATATAAGCGAAGACCCGGCTAACAGGAATTACAACTCTTCTGACATCGCAATTGAGCCGGACCCCGACACTGAACCGGCAATCGAGCCAGAAGAATTTGAGCCTGTTCTTGATCCTGAACCTAAAGTTGAGCAGGAAGCAGAACAGGATGTTGAGCAAGATTTACCGCAAGAGGTTGAACAAACTGCCCAAGCCACTGAGGATCAAACAATTGACAGCGCAGTTGAAACCGAAGAAAAGATTGAGGAATCAATTGCTGATAAAATTGATGAAGTTGAACACGCCGACCCGATTCAATCAGAAGAAAATCAGCCTGTTATTGAAGAATCGGGAACTATTGCCGAAACACCTCAAACCGAAGAAGCTCAACCCGAAGCTGAACCTATAAAAGCTGAAATTGAGCCTGAATTACCAGTGGCAGAACCCGACGAACTACAACAAACAGAGTTGGTTCCGGCTCCTTCCAATACAGAGTCTGAAAGTCCGATATCACTCGACCAAAAACTGTCTCGTAAAATTTCAAAGAACTTCCGACAGGCAATCTCGCTTAATGACAAATTCCGTTTCCGTCGCGAACTGTTTGGCAACAGCAGTCAGCAATACGATGCAGCCCTCGACCTGATTGGCGAAATGTCATCATTCCAAGAAGCACAAGACTACTTCCTCGACAACTATGGATGGGATGCCGACAACGATGACGTCAAAAGCTTCTTTGAAATTCTTTCAAACCATTTCAATAACTGATAATGGCAGGAAAACTTTTTATGGTACCGACTCCGGTTGGCAACCTTGACGATATGTCGCCACGTGCGATCGAAATTCTAAAATCGGTTTCACTCATATTGGCTGAAGACACCCGCACGTCGTCTCAGTTAACAAAACATTTCGGCATCTCGACCCCGATGTCAAGCCACCACAAGTTCAACGAACACGAGACTGTTGATCGCGTGATTGACCGACTTGAAAGCGGAGAAAACATCGCATTGATTACCGATGCCGGAACGCCGGGAATCTCCGACCCGGGATTTCTGCTGAGCCGAGCTTGTCGTCAAGCTTCAATCGAAGTTGAAACACTCCCGGGTCCTACAGCCTTTGTGCCTGCACTCGTAAATTCCGGATTGCCGTGTGACCGCTTCTGCTTTGAAGGTTTTTTGCCACCCAAGAAAGGTCGCTCAACACGCATTTCGATGCTCGCTGCCGACCCTCGCACATTTATTATATATGAGTCCCCCTTGCGTCTCGTCAAAACGCTTGGCGAACTCAAAGAAGCGTGCGGAGGCGACCGTCAGGCATCGGTTTCACGCGAAATTTCCAAACTCCATAACCAAACCGTCAACGGAACGCTCGATGAATTGATTTCCCACTTCCAATCAAACCAACCGCGTGGCGAAATTGTTATTGTAGTTGGGGGAAATAGTGATTCATCCCAACCCAAGGTGCATAAAAACAAATATGCCGATAAAGATTAACCACTCCCCTTCCCCGATCAAGAAAGTATTTTATCAACTTAACTTTTATACTTATGAAACGTAAATTTATGTCGGTTTTCTCAACCGGAGCTATCGTTGCTATCGTAGGGTCAGCACTCTCCCTTTCATCTTGTGACACCAAAACCACAAACAACGGTCAGCATGTCCCGACCACTTCTGACTCACTTCAAATTGCGCTCGCAAACCAAGACAGCCTTCTCGTTCTGATGAACGATATTTCAGAAGGCATGATGCAAATCAAATCAATAGAGAATATCCTCGGCTCAACATCATTGTCGGGCGAATCAACCTCACGCCGTGAGCAACTCATCAACGATATGCACGCTATCGAATCGGCTCTCGCCGAGCGTCGCCAGCGCCTTGAAGAACTTGAGAAAAAACTCAAAGCATCAAACTCAAACAATGCCGTTCTTCAACGTTCAATCGAGACACTCAAAGAACAGATCGCTTCACAAGAAACCACAATCAACGATCTTCGCGACGAGCTTGCCAAAGCAAACATCCAAATTGGCGAACTCACCCAGTCGGTTGACTCGCTCAGCAACACCGTTACAGCCGTAACAGTTGCCAAAGAACAGGTTGAACAAGCCAACGCAACCCTCACAAACGAAATCAACACCGTTTACTATGCCATCGGCTCAGACAAAGAACTCAAGGATGCCGGTGTTCTTAAAAACGGAGGATTCCTTCGTGGAGCAAAAATCAACCCCGACGAATTTGGTGCCAACACATTCAACAAAGCCGATCGTCGCAACCTCAAAACAATCCCCCTCCACTCTAAAAAAGCCAAAGTGATGACACAACAACCCGCTGACAGCTACATCCTCGAAGACGACGGTACCCAGAAAGTCCTCACAATCACCAACCCCGACCGCTTCTGGAATCAATCACCCTACCTCGTGATTCGCATCGACTAAAAACTAAGAAATATATAAATGGAGGCTATGTCCAAGGTTAGGACATAGCCTCCGTCATATTGTCATATTATTGTCTATTGCACTATTTCTATTATTCATATAATAAGATAAATTCTACAGTTCTATAATTTATCTTCATTCTTTTTGGTTGTCTTTACATTCCACCAATTCTGCCATTGCAGTTTGGTAATTATTAATAACCGCTCCGGTTACAAGATTTAGTAATAGAAATACAGCAATGCAAAACCATGAAACAAAATAACAAGTTATAACTGTTGGATGAACGTTAATCACGC
>CAMWIM010000054.1 GCA_947174335.1 uncultured Porphyromonadaceae bacterium
CACTTACCGCATTTTCAGCAGAGATGGGTAGAACTATATCAGCCGATACACCAAGCGTCATCAATCGTTACAACCCGACTCTCGACTTCAAAAACTATATGATTCCGGCATTGATGGTCGTTTTATTGATAATCATTTGCGGATTCTTGCCAGCATTGAATCTTGTAAGCGAAAAGGAGACCGGAACCATTGAAGCAATGAACGTTACGCCTGTCAGCCGAACGATTTTCGTATTGTCAAAACTCATTCCGTTTTGGGTTATCGCAATTATCGTCGTAACGATTGGTATATTGATTGGACGACTCGTTTACGGACTTGTTCCTGCAGGAAATATCGGAGCTATCTATTTGGCTGCCATATTGTTTAGCTTAACGATGTCAGGACTCGGGCTAACTATTGCCAACAACTCATCAACGATGTTGCAGACAATCTTCGTGATGTTTGCTTTTATTATGATTTTCCAATTGATGGGCGGTCTTTTCACCCCAATCGCATCAATGCCCGACTGGGCGCAATACATTACCTACCTCATCCCCCCTCGCTACTTCATCGAAATTATGAGATCAGTCTATCTGAAAGGTGCGTCAATCCTCGAATTATGGCAACCATACACAGCCCTCACCGCCTTCGCCATCGGACTTTTGTCAATCTCGGCAATAACCTATAAAAAGAGAAGTTGATTCTAAAAAATTGTGGATCCAGCGCTTGAATATCACATCTCAAATTTGACATCTACGCCTTGTTTGATTTAAAATTTAACTGATTTAGAAAATAGAAAAAATATTTTTTTACTTTATAATCATAACTCAAAGTTTCATTCGTGAGTGACAAGCACTCACGAAACTGCATACAAATCAAATTATTTAAATTTACTACGATACCATATTTCTATATGTGAAATATATGTTGCCTGTTTGCGTAGCCTCTCTTCTTTTACGAAGTAGTAAATCACATATAGTAATTCGTTCATCTAAAACTGCAAGCAAATCTTCTGAATCCATTAGTATCATTAGTTTCTTCCCAGATTTTCCAAAAGATTCAATTGCCTCTTTTGAAAACCCCGAGATAGAGATAAAGAGTCCTAATGTATTTTCAAGTCTACGCTCAATTTTTCCCGAAAAAGTATATAAGTCCGCCAATGGTATTGGCTTGTTTCTCCATTTTGCTTCAAGTAGATATTGTTCATTATTTAATGAAAACGCTCCATCGATTTGTTCTCCTATAACTTTAAAAGACGCTTTAGGATCCAAATCAGCCAACTCGAATATTTTATATAAAATTTTCTCCAATGCAAAACCTCGACCCTGAAAGTCAGACGAATTTGACCAAGTATAAAATTCTTTTTTTAGTTCCATCAGAGATTCCTTCGATCTATTTAACTCAATTTGGCGTTTTTGATTAATTTCTCTACGTTCTTTAATTCTTTCACGTTCTTCTTGAAGATATTGGAATCCTGCGACTTGCATCCTCAGAGTATTTACTGCTTCTTGCGCTTTTTTCTTTTTATTCTTGCCATCTTCTAATCTTTCAAGATGTGAAAAATCATTAAAATCTGAGACAATACATAATAGCTGTAATAATATAGGGAAGGTTCTTTCTCCATTTCGTTCAAGCATATTAACCACTCTCGAAACAATATTTCGCTTGGTATCATCCCAGTTGATAACAGCTAGTATTTCAGTACAATCTTCTAAAGCCCGATATAAAAAACTTTTTAAATCATTTTTATACCAATAAATAACCGACAAAGCATTTTCTAAGGATCCAATGGCTTGAGGGGAAACTTTTTTTTTCATCTTTACATAGGTTTGATTATTGACTCAATGAAAGCAATTTCTTTATCGTTGAATTTGTATTTTTTATAGAGTTGAGTATCTATATTTTCCTCGCTCTTACTCCAGTCAATGTCACCTGCTGTAGAAAAGTCCTGCATTGGGACAAATTGAAATAAATCTCGTGTAGTATTTTGAGTTTTTTTCTTTATTGACACCATATATCTAAAAAATTTTGACTTTATATACTTTAAAATATTCTGGCACTCTAAGTAGGAGAATTTACGTTCATCCTGGTCATAACCTATTACTAAATAAGTATAGGAGCATACACTATTGGGTTCTCCATAGAATGGAATACCTAATATTTGACTATCATTCCCAGTTCCACCAGCCATCGGCATATAGATTTTATGAAGACCTATTGTCTTATGGCCCTTTGGAATATCGTTTATGTTTATCCAACCATACCCATTTTTTTCTAGGATCTTATTTAGATAGTATTTTATTGTGTGATTATCATCTTTTACTCTTGAATATCCTTTCCAATTAGAACTTAGCTGCTCTCCCCTATCAAAATAGTGCTTTGGACTAACCATCGATGAGAATGTTTTAGTATTGAAGTAAGAATCACCTTCAATTTTTAAAATTTTTGATATAATATCTTTAGCAAAAACATCTCGTACAACAATTCCAGCTCCAAATTCATCTAGATTTCCAAATGTTGATGTTATGCCATCAAGAGTATGAGAAAAAAAGTGACATTGCGACTTTTTATCTGGTGTCATCATAAAATAGTTAATTCCACCTTTAATCTCTACAGTCGGGAAACAAAGTGAGGCATCAGGAAAGTCATGTATTATTCCAATGTCATTACGCGAAAGCACATCTTCTACCCATTCATCTGAAATGCCTTGACCTTGTTTTGTCATCCATCGACTTGGAGTAATTAATGATATATATTTTTTTGTAATTTCACGGGACATTTCAATAAACGAGGGGTAAATTGCAGTCGCAAAAGCAGCATTCGAAGATGCTTTTTCCGTTGCTTTTACGTCTTGGTAAGGAGGATTCCCTATGATTGCGACAAAATTCATATCCTTTATTTCTTGAGGTATAATGTATTGTTTATTTTTATCTTTTTTTATTAGGTCGAAACTTGTAAATGAATCGAAAATATGGTCGATTGGTAACGCTAACAACTTATAAACTTTACGAGTAAATTCATAAGCTAACGCCGAGGTGCAAACTGAATAAATTTTATTAGCAACACTATTGCCATATCTTTTTAGAAGAGCAATTGTAAACTCACCTTGTTTAGATGCAATATCCAATATCGGACCTTGAACAAAAACATCATTTGGCAATAATTTTACCATATCTTCTGCGACTTCCAAAGGTGTTACAATCTCAGACTCAGACATACGACCAAATTTGCGCATGGCAACCTCGACTCGTTTAATCGGAGACAATTTATCATCTCGCATTAAGTCATTAATATTTTCAATCTTGTAATCAACCTTTTCTAAAACAAAAGGATTGCTTATTTTTTGAATTACATTAAGGATGTCTATATTAAGTCCGAGATTTTTTGCAATACGACGATTATCTTCAGTGAGTGGAAGTTGTACAATTATGTCTTGTAGAGATTTGACTACTGAATCTGTCAAAAAGGCAAAGAAAAGAATTCGAGCATAATATGCTGCCAATCTTTTATTGAGGTTCTCATTATCATCAGGTTCGGAGGGTTGTTCTGTTGTAGAGGTATTATCCTCGCAACTATTATCTTCTTTTTTACCTTTATTCTCAGGGGAATCCATATTGTTCCCCTCTCCTTCTGAGGGTTTAATCTTCAAGCCTGATTTTGAATCTATTGGCTCGATATTTCGAAGAATATTAACCAAAATATCATCTTGCAGAATTTTTTCATCAGTCGGGATTTCTAAAGCATCATCCAATATACTTCGGTTACGTGAATACTCACGAACTGCGTCTGTAATATTGGTCGGTGTCACCCTCACCAATTTGTCTTTATTCATTACAATAATGGGAGAAACTTCCAACTCTCTTGCAATACGTTCTCTTAGTTTTGTATTACCTTGAACCTCAGTATTTACATTATAGTATTGCGATTTTCGCTCCTGTAAAATGAACATACGGGTTGGATCAAAATCTACAAGTAACGTTTGCGGCTTCATATTGTACTTGATGACCTTCCCATTTTCATCAATATAGGTCGTGATATATTGATTTTGTAATCGAAAAATAGCTTGATCATACTCTTGTGGTGACGAAGTCCCTTTTAAGTAGAGCATTGTATCCCACTGCGGAACAGTTGTTCCGGTTAGCATTCTATTAACAGTTAATGTTAACGTCTTCTTATTCTGTTTTTCACAGTCTTCAATTGTTCGTTTAACATCATCTGTTGATTTATATTTATGCAACTCATCAAACCCAGCGATATTGATTATCTCATAATCTCCAAGATTCTTAAACTTGTCTTTATTTCTTTGTAGCAGGTCTAACATTGCATCACATGAAGCCCGAAAAGGCAAGACACAAACAATATGTCGGCACATTTTACCCTCTTTAATTTTATCATAATCGAGAAATCCAAGTAAATTTTCGTCATCTTTAGATCCATCGATTACTTCCATTAAATCAAGTATTTCGGCTTCGTTCTTAAATTGACGATGACTCCCGTCTGATTTCGAAGTCACGGAAAATGTACGGAATAGTTGTGATAAAGCATGTGTAATGCCATCATTACGCATCTGCTCCATTTTCTTACGTGATGATTCATTTGGATTAAATGCAAAGCGAATCATTTGAGGGAAACCATAATATGGATTGTCCCATTCATCTACACCATCTTCATTCAAATATTTATCATTCCACTGTTTTTGAGCATCAATAATATCAGTAAATTGGACAAAAGCAATAATGTCCTCTTTCTGAAACTCATCGCTCATCAAAATGCGGTAGGGAGTACCAGAAAGATGAAGTTTTATTTTTGCATTAAGTACCTTGACGGCATCCTCTACCCGATCGAGCGTTTCAAAACCGTCAAGTGCTTGCATTTCTTTTTTTATCTCTGACTTACTAAGCTTTTGCTCTTGAAGTACCTTACCATATGAATCGCCACGAGCGCCAAAATGGGTCTCGTCAATTATTAGTAAATCAATTTGATTTTTAAATACTTCTTTATGCTTTTCTTTTATCGTGTTGCCTTGTAAATCTTGTAATGTTAAGAACAAAGCAACTTTATTTTTGGAGACAGTAAGTATCTCTGATATAAGGTTATCATTACTTTTTAACATTTCGCTATCAAGATAGCAATAATCTTCAAAATAAGTATGACTCTGAATGGTCTTTTTCCACTCTTCTTTAACATCACTCTTAGCTGATACAATAACAACGAAACGTGCATTAATCTCCTTTGCACAGCACATTGAGGTAAACGACTTACCAAAACGCATAACAGCATAAAGCAACAAATTAGTGCGTCCTGCTTCGACTGCTAATTTGAAATTTTCAATAGCAATTTTTTGATTATCTCGAGGGGAATAGCTTTCTGTTCGTTTATAATTGAATGGTTGTGGAATATGACTCGGTGAATATAGCGGATATTTTCCACTATTTTCATAATAACTTTGAGTTATATCATCTATTGCTGCCTGTACGTCTTCAGTAGTAGCATCTTTGAAGAATTCATTAGAATAATATGGTAAATGTTTTAAAGTATCCTTTTGAAGCCTCTCTCTCTTTTTATCTTGAACTAAAAACGTATGTACAGCAAAATCACGGAATATTGTTTGGTCGTCAATTTGAGCCGAATGCGCATATTGCTGAACAAGATTTGGAAAAATTTTTCGCCATTCGTCCAAACGTACGCGTACTCCACGATATGTATCTCCAACTTTCAGATAGTTAGGTACTGTTTCAGTTGAAAATGCATATATGTATGGCTTAACACGTCCAACAATTATATTGTCAAGTATAGCTGTATCTAAATTAGATTTCGACACTGGCTGCTCCATATTATTTTTTTATTAAAGATACAAACGTTAAAACCTCGTTCTCTTTCCAGTCTTTTATTAATGCATACGTTCCTGTATGAGAGTGGAAATCTCTATTCTTACATCCAGGGCAATCAAACAAAGTTGGCTCTTCTTGTTCTCCTAATTCGTCAGCTGTAAAAAGGGATGCCGGTTCATCCTTTATTTTAGGTACTTTAACACAACTATTCGGTATTACGCCTTTGAGACCATCCATTTGCCAAATATTCCATGAAATAATGTCCGCTATCTCGAGAAGAATCTCAAGCTCTGGATGTTCGTCAAATTTTGCATAATAATAATCAATAAATGTATAAAGCAACGATTCGCGTGCAAGTACAAGATTGTCGCCTTGCCACTCAAAGCCGTAAATGCTTTGGAACGCTAATTTTGCCGAATCTACCCATGTCGATAAAGTATTACAATTTTCATTAACAACTCGGAGTTTCCTATCAAGCATTCCAATACGACGCTCAAGTGCAATAAATTCACCTGTTACCGTATCATAACGACTTACAAGATATGGGGCTTCCCCACAGGTTATTTCAAGTCGATTTTCAGAGACATAGTCAACCCAAGATTTATCATTAGGGAACAAAATTGGGGCTGGATTAACAATCCATGAATGTGTTTTATCTGGATTATCAACTTCCGTATTGAAAACACCTTTGCGACCAAACCAGGCTTCGTCTACTAAATTATTTTGCTTATTACAAATCCATGATGGTGTGAATACTTCTGCCATTTTACGACTTCGCTGTTGTTGCTGTATGCGGGATTTAACAGCTCTTGGCACAATAACATTGCCGTTATTACCAGTTAGGGCTTTTATGGTAATTTGGTCGTTGTATTGATACCCTGCTCCCAGATGGGCATAATTATCGGTAGCCCAAAATATATTGATCTGACACTCATCAGTACTCAAAGTGTTGTCCTTGAGTAGAGCATTAAGCAATTCAGGCGATAACTCGAATATATCATTTTCTTTTATGTCAACCATCAAATTTTGCATACAAAAAAACTAAAAAAACATCTGAAGTTTGGCCTAGACCATAACGACTGCAAGGTAATTAAAAATAATGATTAATAATAAATAATATTAGTCTATTTTTTTCAGATTATCTTTACTTTCATTGGCAAAGATACAAAATTAAATTAGGTTTGTCAAGAGGTTTTAATAATTCGTCGATAAGTTTGTTCGGCAGTTAAATAAAGGCAATAATCTGATTGGATTATTCTTGAATTATTTTTATCTTTGCATTGAAACAAAGTAAAAATTATTAGGATGTCATACCGATTTTTATATATTTTCATCACTTTTGCACTCTGTTTTGGGAATGCCAAAGCAGATCGACCCGATTTTCAAGGGCTTGAGAATCAATTATCTCAATATATTAAGACAAAGGATGCTCGAATTGGAGTAGCTGTCATTATAAATAACCGTGACACAATTCAATTTAACGGGACTCGTGAATTTCCAATGATGAGTGTCTTTAAATTTCCGCTTTCACTCGCTGTTGTACAATGGATTGATAAACAGGGCAAAACATTAGATGAGTCGGCAAAAATCGAGTCGGACTTAATGAGAGTTGACACCTATAGTCCGATGTTCAAAAATTATGGGAAAGATATAAAGAATTTATCGTTTAAAGAGCTGATTTACTGGGCACTGGTCCATAGCGACAATAATGCCTGCGATATTCTTCTTGATCAAATCGGAGGGACATCGGCTGTTGACTCAATTCTGCGTGAACTTCAAGTTGACGAGTCTATCACAATCGGTGCAACCGAAGCGCAAATGGATGAAAACCGTTATCTCATCTATTTAAATCGATCAACGCCTTTGGGAATGGCTTCGCTTTTCAACCGATTTGACAAAGAGTTACGTCATCAATCAGAATCATTTCAAGAAATTGCTATGCTACTCGATCAATGCAAAACAGGAACTGACCGACTACCTGCTCCACTCGAGAACAAAGCTGTTATCGGACATAAAACCGGTACTGGATTTATATCTCCGGAGGGTCGATTAACTGCGCTCAACGATTGTGGATGTGTGAAATTACCTGACGGAAGTCGGTATGCCATAGCCATATTTATAGCCGACTCGGCATATAACATCGAAGAATCTTCTGCTATAATTGCCACAATTTCGGAGATGGTTTATAAAATGATAACCGCACGCTAACCTATGCCGATGTGGAATCCGTGGCATGGTTGCCACAAAATCAGTCAGGGGTGTAAACATTGTTATGTTTACCGTGAGGATGCCGCTTATGGTGCGGTTATTCCGCCAAGTGAGGTTAGGAGAACCGCATCGTTCAACTTACCAATGAAACGTGACCGCAAACGAAATTTTAAGTTCCGGGCAGAAACTGAATTTGCGTTATGTTTTACTTCTGACTTTCTGATTGAGGAAGCAGACCCGTGGCGTGATGAAATTTGGGATATCATCAGGCAACGTCCTGACTGCTCATTTTATTTCTTCACTAAACGGATAGAACGACTACCCCAATGCCTGCCCTCGGACTGGGGTGACGGATATGACAACGTGGCAATCGGATGCACAACCGAAGACCAAGAACAAGCCAATAAACGACTGCCCGTTTTTCTCTCATTACCGATAAAACATCGCCTAATCATCGTAGCGCCAATGCTCGAACGCATCGACCTGTCGCCCTATCTTGATCCGACAAAAATTGAGGAAGTCTCAGCCGGCGGCGAGTCAGGCAAATATGCCCGACCGCTCCATTTCGACTGGGTTATCGACCTCCAGCAACAATGCGTTAACCACAACATTCCGTTCACATTCCACCAAACCGGCTCATACCTCATCAAAGACGGCAGAACTTACTCAATACCGCGCCCTCTTCAACATTCCCAAGCCAAGAAAGCCGGGCTAAACACCCTCAAAATAGAGCATCAGCCGATAAAGTAAAACAAAAGGCAAGCCATTAATCGCCAGCCAAATCACACCTCTCGGCTTATTAGTATCACAAATATATACCTGAGCCATAAGGCTAAATCATCCTCCACAGATGGGGGATATTCCCAAAAATCGGCATAAATGTCATTTTTTTGGAGTTAGATATTGTGCATATCAAAATAATCTACTATTTTTGTATTCCAAAAAATTGGCATAAATGACAATTTTTGGAAGTACACTATGGTTATTAAACGAGATTATTATCTAAATCAGCTCATCTCAAGTCAGCATAATGGGCTTATCAAGATTGTCACCGGGTTAAGACGATCCGGGAAGTCATACCTGTTATTTCATTTATTCAATGACTATCTGAAAGATCAAGGAATCTATGACGACCATATCATCAAGGTTGATTTAGAAGATAGACGTAATGCTCCACTTCGGGATCCGGATGCGTTGCTTGCTCACATTGATTCCAAGATGGTGGACGACAAGATGTATTATATACTTTTGGATGAGGTTCAGCATGTGCCAGAGTTTGAAGATGTGCTTAATAGCTATCTCAAGATAGAAAATGCAGATGTTTATGTAACAGGTAGTAACTCCCGATTTTTATCAACAGATATAATAACGGAATTTAGAGGACGAGGAGATCAAATTCATGTTTATCCTTTATCCTTTGCCGAGTTCATGTCTATTGATAACAGACATCCCATTGAAGCTTGGTCTGATTATTACACTTACGGTGGTCTTCCTCATGTACTGACATTAGAAACGCCTAAAAAGAAAATCGACTATCTGAAAAGACTCTATTCAACGGTATATGTCCGCGATATTGTTGAGAGGTATAACTTAAAAGGAGAACCGGAGTTGAAAGAATTGATTCAAACGATTGCATCAGCCATTGGTTCTCCAACCAATCCAAACAAATTAGCTAACACATTTAAAAGTCTAAAGAACGTATCTCTATCAAACAAGACTATTGACAACTACCTGACCTATATGTGTGAATCCTTCTTGACAGAGAAATCCATACGCTATGATATAAAAGGTAAGAAATATATCAATACCTTGTCTAAGTATTATTTCTCAGATGTTGGAGTTCGTAATGCTATTTTGGATTTCAGACAGCAGGAAGAAAACCACATTATGGAAAACGTCATCTATAATGAACTCAAGATTCGAGGATTCCAGGTGGATGTGGGTATGGTTGAGCATAGAACTACTGACAAGGATGGAAAGACTATTCGGAAACAGTATGAGGTGGATTTCGTGGCGAACCTTGGAAGCCAGCGTTACTACATACAATCTGCGTTTGTAATGCCCACGGATGCTAAGGAACGTCAAGAATCGGCTTCACTACTTAACATTGATGATTCATTTAAGAAAATTATCATTGTCAAAGACTATATTAAGCCAAAGAGAAATGAGGAAGGGATAGTTACTATCGGACTGATTGACTTTCTACTAAAGCCTGAACTTTTAAATTGGTAAAATATACGAAAATTCCCAAAGAAGATATCAAGGGAATCAAGCAGAAAGAAAAGTTGCCAAGAAGTAATACAAAAACATCCTTCTGTCCCCGCTTTCATTGCATTTTAAAAGAAATACAATGAAAGCCGGGCTAAACACCCTCAAAATAGAGCATCAGCCAATAAAGTAAAACAAAAGGCAAGCCCTGCGTGGGCTTGCCTTTTGTTTGTTTATTTCAGGGGTTGAAAATCAATACAGATGGTCGTCGGCTTTGACTTCGTCGGGAGTGATGGGGGTTGCATCCATCTTGCGCCAAACATAGGCGATGTAGGCGATGACAAAGGGGACGAGGACTGAGACGATTGTCATTGTTTTAAGGGTGAACAGGGTTGATGAACTGTTGACTATCGTAAGAGAACTTTGAATGTCGGTTGTTGACGGTAAATAAGCAGTGTTGTTGTAGCCGAGTGCCGCGAACAATGAAAGTATCACGAGCACTGTGCCGATTCCGCTGAACCAGATTCCACCTTTCCATTCGGGTTTCAGAAGCATACGGAAAAGTGCGAAAAGAACCATTACTACGCCGATGAGGAACAATGCACCGAACCACCACATCTCAATAAGGTTGAACAGATAGCGATATGTGTCAGCTGTGATTTCTCCGGTTTCGGGATTATAGGCATATCCGGTTGTAGTGAAAAGGACTGCTATAAACACGAGGAACAGGACCACAAAGATTCCACCATTGATGATTGTCTCGCGACGTGCACGGCTAATCACTTCGTCATTGTCGCTCAAATTGTTGATGAAATAAAATCCGGCTTGCATACGGGCAAGAAACAGTACAACTACTCCAAGCAAAAGGTTACGCCAATCTGAGATTGCTTCAAGTCCGTGAGATGACGCCCACTGCGAAATAACCGGTGTACCGGGATCAAGAATGTTTGTCTTTACGATAGTGAATTCTCCGCCAAAAAACATTGTACCAACGGCAACGCCAAGCAAAATACATCCGACTGATCCATTGAAGAACAGGAGGATATCATAGAAGCGTGTACCGAAAATATTACCCGGTTTACGACGGAATTCATAACTGACCGCCTGAATGATAAAGCTCAACAAAATGAGCATCCAAAGCCAGTATGCACCACCAAAACTGGTCGAGTAAAACAGGGGAAATGATGCAAAAAATGCACCGCCAAACGTAACAAGTGTTGTAAATGTCAATTCCCACTTGCGACCGATAGAGTTCACCATCATTTGACGCGCTGTTACGTCGGTCGCATCAAGAAACATTGTTTGTCCACCCTGGACAAATAACAAAAACACCAGAAGGGCTCCGAGCACCGAGATGATGAGCCACCAATATTGTTGTAAATAAATTAGTTCCATCTTGTTATCAGTTAAGGATTTCTTTATTTGATGCTTTCTTTATTTCTTTAACCATAATGTTGATTTCGGCAGCC
The DNA here is from genome assembly GCA_947174335.1 of uncultured Porphyromonadaceae bacterium. GTDB lineage: Bacteria > Bacteroidota > Bacteroidia > Bacteroidales > Muribaculaceae > CAJUPY01. The sequence continues at coordinate 11,696 of CAMWIM010000054.1, forward strand.
ATCAAGGCAACGAATACGACTACGAAAATCCAGAATGTGATCTGAACCGATGTAGCAGTCACTGCCGAAACAGCGGCACGAGTTGGCATAAGGTCTTGGATTACCCACGGTTGACGTCCCATTTCAGCAAGTACCCAACCGGCTTCGCTGACAATCCATACAACCGGAATTGACAAAACGCCAATCCACTGTACCCAACGGCGTTCGAGCCATTCAGGCTTCTTGTAGGCAAACCAAAGAGCCACAATCATGAGCAACATCAAGTAGCCGCCACCGATAACCATAATGTGGAACGAGTAGAAACTCAAGCCAACGGGCGGAACAGCGTCTTCGGGAGACGAAAAGTAGCCGTAGCCAAAATATTGGAATGTATCTTTAATTTTAGCACGAGCCTCATCCATTGCGAGCGTATCGCCGGTGGCCTCAGCGTTTTTGAAAGCTGCCAAAGCCTCGCGTGCTTCGCGGCCGATTGCGATGCGGTCGGCATAACTTACGGTATTCACGGGATTGCCTTGAGCATCGAATGAACGTCCGGCAATGATATCGTTGATACCCGGGACAAACGAGTTGGCATCATGGTTGGCAAGAATGCTGAGACCGTAAGGAATGTCAATCGAGAACAACATTCCGTCGCCTTCATCGTCAAGTTTTTTATTGGGATCAAGAATACCGAAAGCTACGAGTCCTTGTCCGGCTTTACCATTGTAAAGGCCTTCCATTGCTGCGAGTTTCATTGGCTGAACACGAGCAACTTCAACAGCAGATCCGTCGCCGGTGTACATTGTCAACACAATACCTGCGAGGCCAACCCAACCGGCAACTTTAATTGACATCATCGCTGCCTCGCGGTTGCGTTTGGCGATAAGCAACCAGCAGCTAACGCCGATAACAAATACTGCACCAAGCACCCATCCACTCAAAACTGTATGGAAGAACTTATTGATTGCAACCGGAGAGAGAGCTACATCTTTGAAACTAACCATCACGTTACGCATCTGAGCCGGGTCAAATTCCATTCCGGCAGGATATTGCATCCAAGCGTTTGCAACGAGAATCCAGAGAGCCGACAACACAACGCCGAGGGCTGTCAACCAAGTAGCTGCAAGGTGGAATTTAGGACTAACCTTGTTCCATCCAAAGAACATAACGGCAATAAATGTCGACTCCATAAAGAAGGCTAGAATACCCTCAATAGCCAGCGGAGCTCCAAAAATATCACCTACAAACCAGCTGTAATTAGACCAGTTTGTACCAAATTCAAATTCGAGAATGATACCGGTAGCAACACCACACGCAAAGTTGATGCCGAACAGCAACATCCAGAATTTTGTAAGTTTTTTCCATTTTTCACTTTTTGTACGATAATAGATTGTCTCCATTACGCCTACAATCAGCGAAAGTCCGATTGTCAAAGGAACGAACAGCCAGTGGACAATGGCGGTAAGGGCAAATTGACCTCGCGACCAGTCGACAACGCTCATCAAGTCTTCCATAAGTCTTATGTGATTTAATTATTTAATGTATTGATTTATTTCGTGTTTAACAGTGTCTAATTAATATCCGCGCTCGGGATTAAGCAACTCATTACCAACAAAATTGGCTCGTGCTTCATCGGTATTACGGCCGTCCATCGACACGATATCGGGGAAGAAGAACACTTTTAGAATCGCAAAGATAATAATTAGTTTTATAATAATCAAAGCCCACAGACGTCGCCCGACCGTCATCGAGCGAAATCCATCGACATAAAAGTTATATATCTTCTTTATTGTATTCATTTATCGGTCTTGTTGATTAATCTTTTTCAGGATCGATGTCTGACATATCTTCACCACCATAATAATCACCGTCTTCATCATAACCTTCCTCGTAACCTTCCTCGTCATCAAAGAATTCTTCGTCATCCTCGGGCATCGGTTCTGCCTCAAAAATAAACTCGTCTTCTTCCTGGACACGATGTCTGACATCAAGCGGACGATGAATGATTTTACCGCTGTCGATACGGTTTGATTCGGCTGTGATTTCTTCCCAAAGCATATCTTTGAGTTTATCAAGATTATAACCCGTTACTGCAGAAATAAATATATGAGGAACTCCTTCGGGGAGAGTTTTTTCGATTTCAGCTTTCAGCTCATCGTCAAGCATATCGCTCTTTGACACTGCCAAAACTCGTGGTTTGTCAACAAGATCTGGATTAAACTGAGCCAATTCCTCGCTCAAAACCTTATAATCGGCTGCAATATCGTTTGAATCGGCTGGAACCATGAACAACAATACGGCATTACGTTCGATATGGCGTAAGAATCGGAGCCCCAAACCTTTACCTTGACTTGCACCTTCGATAATTCCGGGGATATCAGCCATCACAAACGAGCGGTTGTCACGATAGGCAACAATTCCGAGCTGGGGTTCCATTGTAGTGAACGGATAGTCGGCAATCTTTGGTCGGGCTGCCGAAACAGCCGACAGCAATGTTGATTTTCCGGCATTTGGGAAGCCTACCAAACCGACATCAGCCAACAGTTTAAGTTCGAGAACAATGCTCTTCTCTATGGCAGGTTCGCCGGGCTGAGCATATCGAGGTGTGCGGTTAGTTGATGATTTAAAGTGCCAGTTGCCGAGTCCGCCACGACCACCACGCAAGAGCTTGATTTCCTCACCGTCATTTGTCACTTCGGTAAGGTACCCCCCCGTTTCAGCGTCAAACACAACGGTTCCGCAAGGTACATCAACAATGATGTCCTTCCCGTCCTTACCAAAACTACGACCGGCACCACCCGATTCGCCATTTCCGGCAAACAAGTGGCGATTATATTTCAATGGGAGCAAAGTCCACATATTTTTATTTCCTCTAAGGATAATGTGACCACCACGACCACCATCACCACCGTCAGGACCACCTTTCGGCACATATTTTGCACGGTGAAAATGGCGCGAACCGGCACCACCTTTACCCGAGCGACAAAGAATCTTTACGTAATCTATAAAGTTTGAATCTGCCATAACTTAATCATTTTTTAATGCACCAACGACAAGACGATCAGTGCCGAGTAATTCATTTCGGTTATAAAAACGCAAAATACGCCACATTAGTTTATGTGTTAAAACGCAGTTACAAAAATACAAAAACTATTTTTATATCTCCAAAAGTATTCCCAAAAAGTTTTTAGTCTATCTATTTTCATTTTAATAAATTTTTTTACACCTCATATTATATCTTTTCGACAATTTTTCCGTCTTATATATGAATTTAAACAAATAACCGTGACAAATAAGATTAATATATTACAGACGCTCGAAGCTGAAAAGGATAAACTTTTTCAGTATGCAAATTATCGATTAAATAATATAAAAGATGTCGAAGATGTCCTTCAAAACTTATATGTCAAAATATTAACTAATAAACATATTTTTACCAATATCTCTAATTTAAGAGCTTATTTCTATAGAATGGTAAGCAATGATTGTAATGATATATTGAGAGAATCAATAAAAATGAATACGATGAGTATTGATTCTTTAACCAATACTGATATTGAATCATTACAACCTGAAAACTTTGACGAGGAATTTATCATAATAAATCGTTTACTCAATATGCTACCAATTGAGCAATCAGAAACAATCAGGTATCGACTGCACTGCGATTTAGCATTTCAAGAGATTGCTGATATTATGGAGGTCCCTCTTTCAACAGCTAAAGCAAGATATAGATATGGAATTGAAAAAATAAAGACAAACTTAAAAAAAGAAAATCTATTATGAGTACTGAGAAATTAAACAACGAAGATCAAGATTTTAATAAAGTAGAAGAAATGCTAACTCCGCGATTTCGACGTGAAATGAAAATAACGTTTAAGACTCCGAAAAATAATCTTAAAAAGATTTTATGGACATTTAGCGGAGTGGCTGCTATGTTGGTAATTGTTTTAACAATTACCTTTAAGTCAAATTTCACGGTGTCAGCCTCAGACGTGATTAATACCGCTCTTGACAATATATACCGTGCTAAAAACATTCAAATCGAATTTGAAATTTTAGGTTCAAAGACAAATCAAGATGAAATATATAAACCCAATAACAATGGTGAACGCATTAGAGGTACACTTTACATCATCAATGATAACAATAAGATTTTCAATCGTATTGACTGGCACGACAATGAGAATAACTCAATTATTTATAACGGCACTGATTATATTCATTTAAAAAATGGGGTTGTAGTTGGCAAACATCCATCATTGTTCAGCAAAGAATTGTTGCTACTGTTTAATCTTGACAACATAGATAATAATATATTAAACGAAGCCGATATTGAGACTCGTGACAACTTAATTAAAGTAAATTTAAAGGGCAATAAGAATCAAATAATATACAATGGAGAGTTTTTGATAACCAACAAGCAGCTAGTCAAAGCCTCGGCTGTTTTAATGGGAACAGATAATCAAGTTGATACATTACTTAAAACCCTATCAATTGAAACCAATATTGATATTCCTCTGAATTTATTTGTCGATCTGTAAATTGCAGAGATTTTTTAAATACCTTTTCTCAATAAAAGATAATTACAATCTGAATGCTACGACTTTTACTGTGTCGTAGCATTTATTATTTTAAACTTTACTTTGCGACGAGTTGTTTTATTATCAATGATTTCACACATTAAATTGTAATCTTATGAATGTTTCAAAAATTACATGGGTACTGGTCGCAACAGTTTCAATCTTTGAGATTGTAAACTGGACTATCTCAGCCATTAAAAATCGACATAACTCACCATGTCATTGCCACGCACTGCATCACATCCCGGTGATTCAGATAGGTAAAGAATGGGAAGAAATTTATGAACCGGGCGACAACACGCCACTCGACCGTACCCAAGAATATGAATATGACAACGTTGACTGAACATTATACGGTAAAATAAATTGCGCCTGCACTCTCAATTGGAGCGATCATCCCGATTTTTATACTCAAAAGATTTCGTTTACAGCCACACGAAGCCACATAGATTAAATTTCACGCAAATCATTACGGCGTTATTGTCATAAATGAGTAACTTTGCGCCACAATGGCAACAAAAGACTCAAGAAAAGAACGCGAAAAAGCGACCGTGGCAATGATGATAAAATATTATTGCAAACGTCATCACACGCCCACCGGCTCACCGTGCCCTCACTGCCAAGAACTTATTGACTACACCGCCCAACGCATCGACAAATGCCCCCTCAGCACCGCCAAAACCAGTTGTCGACGATGCACAATCCACTGCTATTTACCCGAATATCGCAATGAAATCAAACAGGTAATGCGATACGTAGGACCACGAACAATCTTCATCTCGCCAACAAAAACCATCCGCCACCTCATCGATGAGCTAAGGTTTCGTAGAAGATAAGCACCAATAATTCAACTAAATAGAGCATCTATCAGATAAAAAACTCACAAAAACACCAAAAAAATTTGGCAGTCTCAAAAAAACTCCCTACCTTTGCATCGCAAAAACAAAAAAAATGGTGCCATAGCTCAGTTGGTAGAGCAAAGGACTGAAAATCCTTGTGTCCCCGGTTCGATTCCTGGTGGCACCACCTCGCAAAACGCTAAGTATCAATAAATCAGATACTTAGCGTTTTTCTTTAATCTCAAAAATTGGCATAGTCCCTACGTTAGTCCCTACATTTTCCTGATTTTATAGTCCCTACACCTCCTTGAATCTCATTAAATGAATCTCAATTGAATCTTTTAACACTTTTTAATACAATTAGGTCATTATCGACCCATTTTGGCGATTGATGCCTGCTTCTCACAAAGTACCTCTTTCACCTGATTTCCCTCGGTAGTCCCTACATTAGTCCCTACACCCTGCCGGACTTTTTACAGACTCAACCAGACCCTTTACGGACAAACGCGGACTCTGCTCCAAAAAATTTGGTTCGAGACACTCCCCCTCACTAACTTTGATAAAAATTTTCAAAGGAGCCGGTGGTGCCAATGTCGCAAAGCTCGACCCTCCCCTGATTGTTCAACCAAACAGCGCGACACAGATTCTGCCAATGACAGACATCCTTGATTTGATTAAGAACGGCCTCGGCGGAGTGACGCTTACTGTCACCGCTGATGATCTTGCCAACCTTGTAGCCAAAAGCATCGAAGCCGCCAAAGCCGAACTTGTGCCGATTCTTGCATCCCAAACTGAAGAGGCATTGCTGACCCGCGAGGAGGTCAGAGAGAAATTCGGCGTATGCTATGGTACTCTATGGAACTGGTCAAAGCAAAGAATACTTGTTCCTATCAAAATCGGCCGCAAAGTGCGGTATAGGTTCAGCGATGTCTCTCGTGTAATTTCAGAGAGAGGACTACGCTCACATTATTAAACACACTTTGGATGGCTGTGAGAGCCGTCAAATCAGGATTTCGGATCAGGAAATGGTCAAGTAGAAATTACCCCCACATTTTTTATTTCATAGTTATTCTTCTTTTACATTGCAAAAGCGGTAAGAGAGGGAGCGGACTTCCGTGTTGCCGGCGTAATGCCGTCAATCGGCAACGGGCTATGCCTGATACCGATTGACCGCACAACGCCTATTGGCACCGGCGGAACACCGATAATCGGCAATGCCTCCGAGGTGAGCATCGAGAACGCTGCTCTATACCTCTGAGACTTATTGCCGTTTATCCGTGTTCTTAATCGCCGTTGCTTGTAAGGACTACCCGACCGCTCCCTCACTTGCCGCTTATAGTTGCAGTCCACGTGCCGAGACAGTGATAAGCAGCCTTCGTTCCTTGTCGGCTTATTACAGACTCGCCTTTCCGGGACTGTATAGTTCCATTCTTTCAGTTTTTTCAGTAGCCAATATGTTGATGTCCGTTTTCACCGGCGCGGACTCTTCGCTCCAATTTATTGCTGTACCATCAACTAAG
>CAMWIM010000055.1 GCA_947174335.1 uncultured Porphyromonadaceae bacterium
CCGGCGCATCCTGGTGCTTCATTATAGAGCCAAACACGAGTGTTGATGCAAACGGGATTGAGAGCGAGTAGGCTATTGTTTCATCATGTTGTTCAAATGTATATTCTTCAACATGCAATTTAAGTGAGTTATACAGGTCTCTGAAAAAAACTTTACCCAGATGGTCGCTTTCTGCTATGATAATTGCATTTTCTTGAGCAAGGTTGCTTAGCGATGCAAATGTCGGACCAAACATAGGGTGAGTTGATACAAACTTAAATCCTGCTTTCTCATAAAATTCTGGCAGTCCGGTTTTAACTGACGCAATATCACTTAAGATTGTGTTTTTACCTAATACCGGAATAACAAACTTAAATGCATCAATCGTGTATTTAACTGTTGCACAGTTGAGTACTAATTCCGGGTCAAATTCTTTTATTTCATCAAGCGATGAGAATCGATAGCAGTTGAATGTATATTTGAGACGTTGTGGATCCGGGTCGAATACTGCAACTTCATGGTCAAAAGACAATAGGTCACAGAAAAATGACCCCATTTTACCTGCACCGAGAATGAGTATTTTCATTGTTATCAAGCTTTATTGTTGAAAATTTCGAGCTGTTGTCTGACAGATTCCTCGTGGATAGAAATGAGGACAACTTTCATAAAATCACCGCTCATTCCCATTTCTTCAGCCAGTTTGACACGAGATTGCATGATTTCGTCATAACGGTTTGACTGGAGAACTGTCATACCATGCTCTTTTTTATACTGTCCGATTTCTCGACAAATCCTCATACGTTTGCTGAGAATTTCAAGTAATTCATTGTCGGCTTCGTCAATTTGCTGACGGAGCATTGTGAGATTTTCTGTTGTGATTTTTTCATCGCGGACAACAAGTGTGTTTAGAATTACATTGAGAATTTCAGGTGTAACCTGCTGATCTTTGTCACTCCATGCACAGTCAGGGTCGCAGTGTGATTCAATAATCAGTCCGTCAAAGCCCATGTCGTAAGCCTGTTGAGCAATGGGTGCGACAAGTTCACGCTTCCCTCCGATGTGGCTCGGGTCGCAAATGATTGGCAATTCGGGAATACGACGACGCAATTCACTGGGAATATGCCATTGGGGAAGGTTACGGTACAGATGTTTTCCATACGAGCTAAAACCACGATGTATAGCTCCTAAACGATGAAATCCTGCATTATAAATACGCTGAATTGCGCCAATCCATAGTTCGAGATCGGGATTGACAGGATTTTTAACGAGAATAGGTACATCATATTTCAATTCAGCGAGTGTGTCTGCAATTTCTTGCATTGCAAACGGGTTAGCTGATGTTCTTGCACCAATCCATATAAGGTCAACACCGGCTTCGAGAGCTTGGCGGACGTGTTCATGATTTGCAACCTCGGTTGCAACTTTCATTCCGGTTTCTTCTTTTACTTTTTGGAGCCATTTGAGACCTTCGGCTCCGATACCTTCAAAGCCCCCGGGTTTTGTGCGCGGTTTCCAAATTCCGGCACGGAAAATTTTAATACCTTTAGCTGCAAGTTGACGTGCTGTTGAAAGGACTTGTTCTTCTGTTTCAGCACTACATGGTCCTGCAATGATAAGTGGTGAATTAGGATCTATGTCGTCGAAAAGTGGTTTTAAATCAAACATATTGGTGTAGTTTTATTAAGTTATACTTTTAATATTAAATTCTATCAAGAGCTTCATTTAGTTTTTCTTCAGTAGCACAGAGGGAAATACGAATATATCGATCTCCGTTTGAACCAAAAATGAAACCGGGAGTTATAAAAACTCGATTATTGTATAGAATTCGATCTGCCATGGCTTCAGAAGATTCTTCTGAGTCGGGTATGCGTCCCCAAAGAAATAGACCTTGCTGAGTAGGATCGAATGTACATCCAAGTTTTGTCATAATTTTTTCAGCAATTTTTCGGCGTGATGCATAAACTTTGTTCAGTTCGGTGTACCATTCTTTTGGAAGTTCAAGAGCTTTGACTGCAGCAAGCATCATCGGTTTGAATTGACCGGAATCTATATTGGATTTTACTTTCAGAACCCAGTTCACAAATGTTGGATTTGATGCAAGCATTGCGATACGCCAACCTGCCATATTGTGGCTTTTTGAAAGTGAATTCATTTCAATTGCAATATCTTTGGCTCCTTCAATTTGGAAAATGCTTAACGGTTGTGGGTTAAGTATAAAACTATAAGGATTGTCATGAGCAATTACTATTCCGTGACGACGTCCAAAGTCGACAATTTTTTTTAGTAACTCAAGTGATGCGGGAGTTCCGGTAGGCATGTGCGGGTAGTTAATCCACATAAGTTTGATTTTGTCGAGTGGAAGCTTTTCCAGTTCATCAAAATCAGGCATCCATCCATTCTCGGGCTTGAGGTCATAGCTGAATATCTCGGCTTCAAGAAGTTTGCTGACTGATGTATATGTCGGATACCCCGGATTTGGAACAAGAACTCCGTCTCCTTTGTTTAGGAATGCCATGGATACGTGGAGAATACCTTCTTTTGATCCGATAAGCGGTTGAATTTCAGTCGCCTGATTGAGGGTGACATCATACCATGTCTTATACCAGTTTGCAAAAGCTTCACGCAATTGCGGAATACCGACATAAGGCTGATAAGAGTGGTTTGAAGGTGTAGATGCTTCAGTAGCAAGTGTTTCAATAACCGAACTGTCGGGCATTCTGTCAGGACCGCCAATACCAAGAGATATAATATCCTTACCTTCAGCGTTTAGTTTTGCTACTTCCTTTAGCTTTGTAGAAAAATAGTATTCTTTAACCGAATTTACTCGTTCGGCAGGAACTATTGGTTTAGGATTTGAATTCAACATATTCACCAAGTATTTTGAAATCATTTAAAAGAGGTCGGACTGCATCGAGAGCTTGACGATAGCGCACAAAGCTGTCAAAAGTCAGATCGACATAGAATCGATATTCCCATTCGCGTCCGATGATTGGAAGTGATTGTATCTTTGATAGATTCAGATCATAGAAAGAAAATATTGTGAGAATCTTTGATAAAGCACCATTAGAGTGGGGGAGGGTAAACATAATTGACGCTTTGTCAAGTTGTTCATCCCGGGGCTTTAATTCAGTTGCTCTAAGCGGATCGGCTAATAAAAGGAATCGGGTAAAGTTACGCTTATTTGTTTCTATTTCCTCTGCGAGAATGTCGAGACCATAGAGTTTAGCCGCATATTTACCACATATAGCTGCGTGTCCTTTGAGTTTGTCGCGCATAATTTCCATCGCACTACCTGCAGTGTCAAATTTCTCAATAATCTTCATCTGAGATTGTGTTCTTAGAAACGCTTCACATTGCATCAGTGCCATAGGGTGGGAATTTACTTCTGTGATTTCTTCAATTTTCTGTCCCGGAAGAGCGCAGAGAACGTGAGAAATTCTCATCTTGTATTCTCCGATAATTGTTAAATTACTTTGACGCAATAGTTCATGGTTGGGTAGAATGCTACCTGCAATTGTATTTTCAATCGCACAAATGCCAAGTAACGAAGCATCTCGAGACATCGCTTCAAACATGTGTGGAAACGTATCAAAGGGGATTATCTCAATTTCGCGATCTTTAAAATAATTACGGGCGGCATCATCATGGTAACACCCCGCGATGCCTTGAATTGTAACCTTGTCTATTGCGTTTACACTCATTGTACTATAAATTAAAAAATCCCGCATCTTTATAGAACGGGATTCATGTTTATTTTTATTATGATTTTCTTAATTATTAATCAATTTTTACGCATCGAATCCCGCTTCTATTCTTTTTGCAAAATAGAAATAAGAAAAATAATATGCATAAAATCGAGTCATGATTATATTTTGTTTTTGATAGGGCAAAGTTAAAGTGAAATTTTTGTAATAGCAAAAAAATTACAAATAAAATGTAGGGAAAACAGAACGAAATGTTTATTTTTAACAAAATGGCTCATTTTGTTAACATCGTTAGAAAACTAAAGCAATTTGTTTGCTTTGAAAATATTGTCAAGTTGTTCTGAGACATCTTCTCGACTCCAGTCAGCCCGGTTGGCAAAAATTAAATAAAACAGATTTGCCGAGTCATATCGTCCTTCATAAATAAAGAAACTGCCGTTATCCCCCGTGTGATATATTTTTTCAGGGAATCCGGGTCGATTTTCGATAAACCAACCATAACCATAATCGGTATAAGGTAAATCCGTCTTAATTTTTGATGTATGAGCTAATTGACGCATTTCCCGTGACAGAATTTTATCATTAAACAAAGCTTGATCCCATTTTACAAAATCTAATGGAGTTACATACATTCCTCCATCAGCTTTCGTTCCGAAAAAATTGGCATATCCATAATCATCATATTGCCATACGCCATTCTTGTCTTGTGAATATGCTCTTGCTTTATTCTTAATTACTTTGTCAGGTTCAAAATAACAAGTCGATTCCATTTCGGCGGGCCTAAAGATATATTGATTCATCCATTCATCGAATGACTTGCCGGTTACTTTTTCAATTATTTGTCCAAGTAATTGATAAGTAGGATTTTGATACTCATAAGCCGTACCGGGTTTAAATACCGTTTTTTCAAGACTTTCAAGATATCGTAGAGATTCATCTTCTTCACAATATAATTTGAATTCTCTCAATGTTTTAAAGCGTGTCTGGTGTTTAGAAATATATGTTTCCCATTCTTCCGGAGTACGCGGTCTCCAATCAGGGAGACCTGATGTATGAGATAATAAATGGGATATTGTAATATCTTTATAGAATGGAGCTTTAAGATTTGGGAAATATTTTGAAACAGTGTCGTCAACCGATAATTTCCCTTGTTGGACTAAAAGAAGAATACCTGTTGAAGTGAATTGTTTAGACACTGAACAAATGTTAAATGAAGTTATGTCGGTAATTGGTGTTGAGGTCTCAATCTCAGCTAATCCAAATCCTTTGTCATAGCATATTTTACCGTCTTTTACAATAATTACGCAGGCTCCGGGCTGAGATGCCGGGAATTTTTCGGTAAAAATATTATCAATTTGAGATTCAATATTACTTGAAAATTCAGGAACAGGAAAAGATGCCATCCAAAAGTGTATTAAGTTTTTATGTTAAAATAATCGAGGGTATGTCAAAATATCGACACACCCTCAGTTATAGAATTTATTTGGTGGCGAATTTATTCAGCCGGTTTGTAGTCTGCGATTTCAGCAGGTTTAAATGACTTGATAAATTCTGCATGTTTAGCAATGTCTGCTTCAACCATGTTTACATAAACATGGGCGCTCTTAGCCATAGATTCTGAGTTGCCGCGAGTCGCATCAGTAATGAGAAGATAGCTCATGATGATGAACCCTGCCATTTCAACGAGACGACGAGCTACAAATGAAGTGTATTCCGGGTCGTTGATTTCATTGACAATTGCAACTGTTTCGTTGTATTTCTCAGCCATTGCGAGAATACGTTTTTTGAGAGGCATGAGTTCGTCGCTGACAGGCAATTCATTATAGCTGTCAATAAGTGCTGAGTAAGCACCTGTTGTTACGTGTCCGATTGCTGCTACAACCTGAAGCTGAGTAGTACCCTCATAGATTGAAGTGATACGTGCATCACGATATATGCGTTCACATGCATAATCTTTCATGAAGCCTGAACCACCATGAATTTGGATACAGTCATAAGCGTTCTGGTTGCAATATTCACTACCAAGACCTTTTGCAAGGGGAGTGAGGGCATTAGCGAGCTTGTTGTATTTTTTCATCTCGTCACGTTCCTCGGGCTCGAGTTTACGTTCACGAGAGATATCTTCCAATGCTTTGTAAACATCAACAAAACGAGCAGTTTCATAGAGAAGACAACGAGAAGCATCAAGTTTGGCTTTCATTGTTGCAAGAATCTCATAAACAGCAGGGAATTCGATGATTGCTTTACCAAACTGCATACGTTCTTTTGCATACTGAAGGGCTTCACGATATGCGATTTCGCTAACACCAACGCTTTGAGCGGCGATACCGAGACGCGCACCGTTCATAAGTGCCATTACATATTTAATAAGACCCATTTTGCGTGAACCGCAAAGTTCAGCTTTAGCATTTTTATAAACGAGCTCGCAGGTCGGTGAACCTTTGATACCGAGTTTGTTTTCGATACGACGTACATCAACACCACCATCACGTTTGTCATAGATGAACATTGACAAACCGCGAGCGTCTTTAGAGCCTTCTTCAGAACGAGCAAGTACAAGGTGAATATCAGCGTCACCATTAGTGATGAAGCGTTTTACACCATTAAGACGCCAAGTGCCATCGGCATCTTGTGTTGCTTTGAGCATAACAGACTGAAGGTCAGAACCTGCATCAGGTTCGGTAAGGTCCATAGACATTGTTTCGCCTTGACATACGCGAGGAATAAATTTGCTGTGCTGTTCTTCGTTACCAAACTCATAGAGAGTTTCAGCGCAGTCCTGAAGACCCCAAAGGTTTTCAAAACCTGTATCAGCGCGGCTGACAATATCAGCAGCCATGATGTATGGAGTAATAGGGAAGTTGAGACCACCGAATCGACGAGGCATTGACATACCCATCAAACCTGCCTTGCGGCAAGCGTCAAGGTTTTGCTGAGTGCCATCGGCATAGACAACGCGGTTATTCTCAACATGAGGACCCTGATGGTCAACAGATTCAGCATTACCTGCAATAAGTTCACCACAAAGATCACCAACGATTTCAAGGACTTTATCATAGTTGTCCATTGCATCGGCATAGTTAATGGGCGCGTAGTCAAATTTTTCGGCGTCTGAATAATTACGTTCTTTAAGAGCAACGATCTTCTCCATCAATGGGTGAGAGAGGTGGAGTTTAAGATCGGGATTGTCGGTATAGAAATTTGCCATAATTGACTGATGTTCTGATTACTTTGAATTTTTCTTGTAATATTTGATAAGCTTGGGAACGACATCCTCAACATTACCGGTGATTACATAATCGGCAATCGTATTAATGGGAGCGTTGGGATCATTATTGATTGAGATGATGATTGAGCTGTCTTGCATACCTGCAATGTGCTGAATCTGACCTGAGATACCACAAGCAATGTAGAGTTTCGGTCGAACGGTAACACCGGTTTGACCAATCTGACGGTCATGTTCTGTGAAACCGGCATCAACTGCCGCGCGTGATGCCCCTACTTCACCACCAAGTGTATCAGCGAGTTTGTGAAGAAGCTGGAAGTTTTCTTTGCTCCCTACACCATAACCACCTGCAACGATGATGGGTGAGTTTTTGATGTTAATTTTTGATTTTTCGATATGACGATCAATGATTTCAACAACAAAATCTTCATCTTTTACGTAGTCAGAAGCTTTAAGGTTGATAACTTCTCCGCGATGATCGGGATTTACAATCTCTTTTTTCATCACACCCTCACGGACAGTTGCCATCTGAGGACGGCAATCGGGGTTAACGATAGTAGCTACAATGTTACCACCAAAAGCCGGACGAATTTGGTAAAGGAGATTTTCATATTCTTTCCCAGTCTTGGGGTCGCGGTGAGGACCGATCTCAAGTGAAGTACAGTCGGCGGTCAAACCGCTGTGAAGACAAGAAGAAACACGAGGACCAAGATCACGGCCAATGCTTGTTGCACCCATAAGGCAAACCTGAGGTTTGATCTGTTTGAAAAGGTTGATGAGCACAGCAGCATGAGGATTTGATGTATAGGGATAGAGACGTTTGTCTTCAACTTTGTAGACTACATCAGCACCGTAGGGGAAGATTTGGTCTTCAACGTTTTTGAGATTGTCACCAATTACAATAGCTTCGAGTTTGACACCGAGGTCGTTGGCTAGGCTACGTCCTTTGGTAAGGAGTTCGAGGCTGACATCAGCAATTTTGCCATCGTCAAACTCGCAATATACTATAAGGTTGTTGTTGTCGGACATTTTGATTAATATTTGAATGTTAATCGCGTAACTGATTGAAATTAACCGATAGTATGGTTTGCAATCAAATCTTTAATTAAATCTTCGATTTGCTCGTCATTATCGTCGAGACGAAGGCTTTCTTTGGCAGTGAATACAACATTTTCGATTGATTTCACTTTAGTGGGTGAGCCGGGAAGACCGATCTGTTCGGGATCAGCTTCAACGTAAGCCGCACTCCATTCGCCAAGTGAGAGGTCGGGGCGAGCATCTACGATAGCTTGTTCTTCAGCTGAAAGCTGTGCTTTTTCTGAAGGAGTAACGGCGCGTTTGTATTGCATGAGACGACGTGCGTTGCGAGGTCGGCATTCAGGGGCTGACCCGTTAACTGTAACAACGCAAGGGAGGGGAGCAACAACAGTTTCCACACCATTTTCAAGACGACGTTTAACTGTGATTTTACCATTAGCAACGTCGAGGATTTCTTCTGCATAAGTTACTTGGGGGAGACCGAGTTTTTCAGCAATCTGGGGACCTACCTGAGCGGTATCACCGTCAATAGCTTGACGTCCACCGATGATTACATCATAATTGCCGATTTTTTTAACAGCTTGGGCAAGTGAATAAGATGTTGCCAAGGTATCAGCACCACCAAGTGCACGGTCTGTAAGTACGATGCCTGTGTCTGCGCCACGGAAAATAGCTTCGCGGATAATTTCAGCTGCGCGGGGCAAACCCATTGTAAGAAGTGTAACTTTAGAACCCGGATGTGCATCTTTAAGGCGGAGTGCCTGTTCAAGAGCGTTAAGGTCTTCGGGGTTGAAGATGGCCGGGAGAGCGGCACGATTAATCGTGCCATCTTCTTTCATCGCATCTTTTCCAACATTGCGGGTATCGGGTACCTGCTTTGCAAGAACAATGATGTTAAGACTCATATTACAAAATTATTTAATTGATTTATTATTTTCGATTTATAATCAGATACAAAGGTAACTATTTTTATCTAAATAGAGCAAATTTTTGGTATTTTATTAACCATTTATACTCTGTTTCCCTGTTTGAGCGGTCTTTTTGTTGCTTAAAAATAGCTTGAACCGTCAAAACAGTGGGTGCAAATTCGTTCTTTAGGCAGACCGATTGCGTCAACAATATCTTCGATTGTACTGAAGCGGAGTGTAGTCAAACCAAGACGGCGGCGTATTTGCTCAACCATTTCATTATATCGAGGTGAATCAGTCGTCGCATATTCGTCAAGATGGGCTGCCGGATCTCCTCCTTCGAGGTCAGCAATCACACGTCGTGTAATCAGTTCCATTTCACTTTTAGAGCTGGTAAAACTGATAAATGGACAAGCATAGATGAGTGGCGGACAACTGATGCGTACGTGAATTTCTTTGACACCGCCTTCGAGCAGGTCTTTCACGTTGTCACGCAGCTGCGTACCTCTTACAATAGAGTCATCGCAAAACGCAATACGTTTACCTTTTAGTAATGAACGGTTAGGTATTAACTTCATTTTTGCTACAAGTTCACGACGTTCTTGTGTACTCGGAGTAAACGAACGAGGCCATGTCGGAGTATATTTTACAATACTGCGCATATAAGGAATACCTTTACCTTGAGCATAGCCAAGTGCCATACCAATACCTGAGTCGGGGATTGCACTGACAATATCGAGTTCGGTATCATCTTTTTTACCCATAGTCAAGCCGGTTTGATAGCGCATCTGGTCAACGTTACGTCCTTCGTAATCGCATGGCGGATAGCCATAATATGTCCACAAAAATGCGCAAATCTGCATTTTATCAAGCGGTTCACGCAGAACTGTAGCACCATCAGCGGTGATACGTACAATTTCGCCGGGCCCAAGATCGCGCAAAGTTGTGAAACCAAGATTTGGGAATGCTGACGACTCAGATGTAACCGCCATTCCTAATTCAGGGTTATTACCTTGCCCAAGAATAGTTGGAGTACGTCCAAGTTTGTCGCGTGCAGCGATAATAGAACCATCGTCTAAAAGAAGGAGCATAGAGCATGAACCTTTGACGCGTTTAAAAACGTTGTCAATACCTTCAACCCAATTTTCGCCTTCTGCAATCAAAGTAGCAATAATCTCAGTCGGATTGATGATATCATAAGAGTGTTCACTAAAGTGGTGACCCTCATTCATCAGCTCTTGCTCAAGTTCGCGAATATTATTGATACGTCCGACTGTAACGATGGCAAATTTGCCGAGACGACAATTGACAATAATAGGCTGAGCATCAGTATCGCTAATAATGCCAATACCTGAATTACCGTTTATATCGTCAATATCGCGTTCAAATTTAGTACGGAAATATGAATTTTCAATGTTGTGAATAGCGCGTGTATAAATTCCATTGGATACACATGCCATACCGGCACGTTTAGTACCGAGGTGTGAGTTGTAGTCAACGCCATAAAAGAGTTCGTTGACACATCTGCTGCGTTTAGCAATTCCAAAAAAACCTCCCATATGGAGTAAATATTGAGATTAATTAAAAATATGTATATAATTAATGTGAAAGAGAATGGAGGCGATCTTCATTCCGGACCATCCATTCTCTTTCAAAATATATTTATTTAAGTTTGTGACTTTCAACCCATTTGCGAGCATTTATAAAGGCATCGATCCATGGGGTGATTTCATCATTTCGTCTTGACTCAGGATAGAAGCCACATTGCCATGGGAAAATCGCACGTTCGAGGTGAGGCATCATTGCAAGATGGCGTCCGTCTTCTGAACATATACCCGCTACTGCTCCTTTAGAACCGTTGGGGTTGGCGGGATAAGCATTGTAATTATACTTGGCAACCACATTGTAACTCTTCATCGGTTCGGGGAGCATGAAGCGACCTTCGCCATGTGCTACCCAGATACCGAGTTTACTTCCTGAGAGCGAACCGAGCATTACCGAATTGTTAGCCGGAATTGTCAAGCCAAGGAATTGAGACTCAAATTTATGGCTTGTATTATGCTCCATACGGGTTGGATGTTTGTGCTCAGGATTAATCAGGTTGAGTTCAATCATTAACTGACATCCGTTACATATACCAAGACTCAGGGTATCTTTACGTTTAAAGTATCGATCAAGGGTTTTACGAGCTGTTTCGTTATATCTGAAACCGCTTGCCCAGCCTTTTGCCGAACCAAGAACATCACTATTAGAGAATCCTCCGCAGAAAACAATCATATTTACATCGTCAAGAGTTTCACGTCCACTCATAAGGTCGGTCATGTGAACATCCTTAACGTCAAAGCCTGCAAGGTGAAGCGAATATGCCATTTCACGGTCTCCGTTAACACCTTTTTCACGGATAATCGCAGCTTTGATTCCTGATTTTTTACGACGGCCGGCTTCAAGTCCGCGTGATTTGAGTTTACCGTCAAATTTAGATGGGAAACGGTAGCGGATTGGCTGTTTCTTGTAGTTTTCGAATCGGAGAGCGGCATGGCTTTCTCCACTCTGAATGCGGTCAAGGAGGTATGACGGGGCAAACCAGATATCACGCATCTTATCGATATTGATTTCTATCTTGTTGCCATTGTGAGAGATTGCGAGTGAACGACCGGTTGCACGAGGTTTACCGATTGCAAAGAATCGTGCGCCTGCTTTTTTCAAACTTTCTTCAAAGCTGTTTTCCCAAGTATCTGAAACTTGCATTACGACAGCCGGATTTTCAGCAAACAAAATTTTGACAAGATCGTTATTGTCAAATTCTTTTGTGTCAATATCGAGTCCACCTTCTGTATTGGCAAAAACCATTTCAAGCAGGGTAGTTGCAAGACCACCTGCCGAAATGTCGTGCATTGCCATAATTGCCTTGCGGTTTACGAGTTTGTTGACTGCATTGAATGTTGCAACAAATTTAGCCGGATCGGTAACTGTGGGTGCTTCACGACCAATCCTGCCAAGAGTTTGACCAAGTGCAGATCCTCCCAGTTTAAGCTCGTCATTTGAGAAGTCTACATAATATAATGTAGATTTACCGCGGCGAATAACGGGTGAAACAATTTTCTTAACGTCAGAGACTTCGCCGGCAGCTGAGATGATAACAGTTCCGGGTGCATATACTTTATCAGCTCCATATTTCTGAGTCATTGACAATGAGTCTTTACCGGTCGGAATGTTGATGCCCAGTGCAACCGCAAAGTCGCTACAAGCTTCAACTGCGCGATACAATGCTGCATCTTCACCCGGATTTTTACATGGCCACATCCAGTTTGCACTCAACGAAATGCTTGAGATACCTTTCTTAAGAGGTGCACCGACGATATTTGTAAGTGATTCGGCAATAGAAATTACCGAACCTTTTGCGGCATCGTTAAGTGCAACTTGAGGTGCATGACCGATTGAAGTTGCAATACCTGCTTTACCGGTGTAATCGAGCGCGACAGCACCACAGTCGCTCAATGGCAATTGAATTTCTCCACGACACTGTTGACGAGCTACTTTACCGGTTACCGAACGGTCAACCTTGTTGGTGAGCCAGTCTTTGCAAGCTACAGCTTCGAGTGATAGAACATCTTTGAGGTATTCCTCAATCTTGTCTTGTTCGTAGTTTATGTCGTTATATGTCAGATTAACAGTCTTGTCGTTCATCACTGTTCGGGGGGCTTTGCCAAACATATCGGCAAGTTGCAAGTCGATTGGACGAACGCCTTTCTTGTCTTCAAATACAAATTTATTGTCATCGGTAGTTTCTCCAACGACATACATTGGTGCACGTTCACGCTGCGCGATACGTTCAACCAATGGAATATCTTTAGCATCGATAACCATGCCCATGCGCTCCTGGCTTTCATTACCGACAATTTCTTTGTAACTCAAAGTCGGGTCACCAACCGGAAGTGCATCAATATCAATGTGACCACCTGTAGCCTCTACAAGTTCAGAAAGGGCATTCAGGTGACCGCCTGCACCATGGTCGTGAATAGATATGATAGGATTCTTTGAGCTTTCAGCCAATGCACGGATAACATTCGCTACACGTTTTTGCATCTCGGGATTGGCGCGCTGAACGGCATTAAGCTCAATCGCGTTAGCATATTGTCCGGTTGCAACTGAAGATACAGCGCCACCGCCCATGCCAATACGGTAGTTATCGCCACCCATCAACACAACTTTTTCGCCCGGAGTAGGCTCGCCTTTAAGTGCATCGCGGCGGGCTGCATAACCAACACCACCGGCAAGCATGATCACTTTGTCATAAGCATACATGCGGCCGTTTTCGTCATGCTCAAAAGTAAGGAGTGAGCCACAGATGAGAGGCTGACCGAATTTATTACCGAAATCACTTGCACCATTAGATGCTTTGATTAAAATTTCGGCGGGCGTTTGATACAGCCAAACACGTGGATTGGTAATTAGTTCCCATCGATGTTCAGGTGACAAACGTGGGTATGAGGTCATATATACAGCGGTTCCGGCAATGGGGAGACTTGCTTTACCTCCACCAAGACGGTCACGGATCTCGCCACCCGTTCCGGTTGCCGCACCGTTAAAAGGTTCTACTGTAGTTGGGAAGTTGTGAGTTTCAGCTTTAAGTGAAATAACAGAATCAATATCAGTTACTTCAAAAAAATCAGGCTTATCGGCACTCGCAGGTGCAAACTGCTCGATTTTTGGTCCGCGTACAAATGCTACATTATCTTTATATGCCGATATTAGCTCATTGGGATTTTCTTGAGAAGTACGCTTAATAAGTTTAAAAAGAGATAGTGGCTTTTCTTTTCCGTCAATGATGAATTGACCGTTGAAAATTTTGTGGCGACAGTGTTCCGAATTAACTTGAGAGAATCCAAACACTTCGCTATCGGTTAATGGACGACCAAGTTTCTTTGAAAGGTCGCGTAGATAATTTTCTTCATCTACGCTGAGTGCCAAACCTTCTTCTTCGTTATATTTCTCAATATCATCAATATAAACGATTGGATCGGGCTTTTTGTCAATTGCAAAAATTCGTGAATTGAGACCGTCATAACGACGTTGGAGCATTTTGTCGAATGTGGAATTTTCATCGCGTACAAGAAAAAATTGTTCAATTCGAGTGATGCCTGAAAGACCCATGTTTTGGGTAATTTCAACAGCATTTGTACTCCATGGGGTAATCATTTCTTTTCGTGGCCCAATGTATGAGCCTCGTAATGAAGTTGATGACAAGGGCTTTGCGCCACTAAAAAGCCAAGTCAGGCGCTCTTTTTCTGAATCAGAAAATTTGTGATCAGATTCAACGGCATAGACCGTATCTAATCCTTTTTTGAAAAATGTTACCATATTTTCTTTTTACCTTATTAATATGCCCCCTCGTATGAAGAGTGACAAAAGCGAGTTGGCGATGCAAATTTACGAATTATATCTTGTCCTGCGAAATTTTTTTTATTTCAATATCGTAAATGTCAATAAGTAATTTAAAAATCATCCATCATATCAAAATCGTCATAATCATCAAGAAAAGAGCTCTGATAATCATCCCACGTGTTATGATTATCATACAAATCGTTATTGAAATTTGACCCCATGCCGTCTAAATCGTCTAGGGAATCTGAATATGAATTGCGATTATGTGTGTCTAATGAATTATAATGATTACAGTTATTAGAGTCACCAAACAACCAGTCAAAGATTAAAAAAGTACGAACGTATTTCCAGAAACTCATATTATTTTTTGTTTAATCTATATTGGCAAAGTTAGCTAAATTTTATGATTTATGTCAAATTTTCTATAAAATAATGGCATAAAATACTCTTTTTATGGTCTGAATGGTGGATGTGTGTTTGATTTAGCGGTTTAAATTGGTGTAATTCAAATTTTTTTCTCAATTTTGCAAATTGAATTAAAGTATAAACCATTTTTATATAAAGAAATGATGCAATTCACAGCTGAACAAATCGCCTCAATGGTTGGTGGAACAGTCGAAGGAGATCCACAAACTGTTGTATCAACCGTAGCTAAGATTGAGGAAGGGCACAAGGGATCGATATCGTTTCTCTCAAATCCTAAATATACACATTATATATATACTACCGACTCATCAATCGTTCTTGTCAGTCGAGACTTTAAACCCGAGCAACCGATTAAGGCTACTTTAATAAGGGTTGATGACCCTTATGCCACAGTGGCAATGTTGATGCAAATGGCTGCTAAAATGTTAACTCCCGACTTGAAAGGGGTTGAACCGCACTCGGCAATAGCAGAAGGTGTTGTTATTGATGAAAGTTGTTATGTCGGGTCGTTTGCATATATATCAAAAGGTGCAAAGATTGGACGTAATGTTAAAATTTATCCTCGATGCTTTGTTGGCATGAATGTCGAGATAGGGGATAACACAATACTTTATCCGGGCGTAACAGTATATCATCACTGTAAAGTCGGGACTGATTGTGTGTTGCACGCCGGTGTCGTTATCGGTGCGGACGGTTTTGGATTTGCTCCGGTTGACGGACACTATGATAAAATCCCGCAACTTGGCAATGTCGTTGTAGGTAATAATGTTGAAATTGGAGCAAATACTTGTGTTGACCGTGCGACAATGGGTTCTACCGTAATTGAAGATGGTGTTAAACTTGATAATTTGATTCAGGTCGCTCATAATTGTCATGTCGGAGCTAATACGGTAATGGCATCACAAGTTGGAGTAGCCGGTTCTACCAAGATTGGCGGTCATTGTATGATTGGCGGTCAGGTAGGCTTTGCCGGACATATTACAGTTGGTAATGGTGTACAGATAGGTGCTCAATCAGGTATTCCTCGTGATATTCCCGATGGTAAGGTTTTGATGGGGTATCCTGCTGTAGATGCCGGTCAATTCGCTCGTCAGGCGGCTGCTATTGCACGACTGCCTGAATTGATGAAAACAATTTCGTCATTACAAAAGAAAATCAACGAGTTAGAAAATAAGTAAGAAATTAAAGATATAAAATAATAAAAACTGTTTATTACCAATCATGAAACAGCAAACCATTAAAGAAGCTTTTACACTCACAGGTAAAGGTCTTCATACCGGAATGGATATTACCGCCACATTTATGCCGGCGGCTGATAATCATGGATACAAATTTCAACGCATTGATCTTGAAGGTCAGCCTATTGTTGAGGCTCTTGCTGAAAATGTTGTTGAAGCTACTCGTGGAACCGTTATTGCTAACGGTGATGTTAAAGTCAGTACAATCGAACATTCGATGGCTGCATTGTATGCAGCCGGAATAGATAACTGTTTGATACAGGTTAATGGACCTGAGATGCCTATTCTTGATGGTAGCTCGCTCCCTTACGTTGAAAAAATCGCTGAAGTCGGACTCGAAGAACAGAAGTCTGATAAAGAATATTACATTGTAAAACAACGTATTGAAGTAAAAGACGAAGCAACCGGAGCTTCAATTATGCTTTTGCCAGATAATGAATTAAGCATCGACGTAATGGTTGAGTTTGATTCTCCTGTTCTCAGAAATCAATTTGCTTCACTCGAACACATTGACAACTTCAATAAAGATATTGCCTCAAGCCGTACATTCGTTTTTGTGCGTGAAGTTGAGCCTCTTTTGAAAAACAATTTGATTAAAGGTGGTGATCTTGATAACGCAATTGTAATTTATGATGCTCCTATGGATCAGAAAGAACTTGACAATCTTGCTGATTTGATGGGCGTCGCTCACAAACATGTATCGGAATTTGGTTTTATCAATAACCGACCTCTTACCTATGATAACGAGCCGGCTCGTCACAAACTTCTTGATGTGCTCGGTGATTTGGCGTTGATAGGACGTCCCTTGAAAGCTAAAGTTATTGCTAACAAACCTGGTCATACGCTCAATACGGCTCTTTCTAAAAAAATTCGCCAAGAACTCAGAAAAGTTCCCGTTCAGGCACCATATTATAATCCTAACGCAACTCCAATCCTTGATATCAACCAGATTAGAGAACGCCTTCCCCATCGCTATCCCTTCTTACTTGTTGATAAGATTATTGAAAAAGGCGATTCTCATATTGTCGGTGTAAAGAATATTACCGTTAATGAGCCGTTCTTCCAGGGTCACTTTCCTGAAGAACCCGTTATGCCGGGTGTACTCCAGATTGAAGCTATGGCTCAGACCGGTGGTCTTCTCGTTTTGTCAAGTGTAGAAGAGCCCGAACGTTATTCTACCTATTTCATGAAGATAGACAATGTGAAATTCCGTCAGAAAGTCGTGCCCGGTGATACACTTCTGTTCCATGTATCATTTGTAACCCCTATGCGTCGTGGATGTGCGATTATGAGAGGATTGGCGTTCGTTGGTGACAAGGTGGTTAGCGAATGTGAGTTCATGGCTCAGATTATTAAGAATAAATAGTAACAAAGCCAAATTTCAAGAAAATGAAACAACCATTAGCATACATACATCCTGCAGCAAAGATTCATCCTTCGGTGATTATAGACCCTTTCACAACGATTGAAGGTAATGTTGAAATTGGAGAGGGTACAAGAATCGGTAGCAACGTAACCATAATGGATGGTGCGCGTATCGGTAAGAACTGCCGTATTTTCCCCGGTGCGGTTATTGCAGGTATTCCACAAGACCTTAAGTTCAAGGGCGAAGAGACACTCGCTATTATTGGAGATAACACTACTATTCGTGAATGTGTGACCGTCAATCGCGGAACGGCATCTAAAGGTCGTACTGTCGTTGGCTCAAATTGTCTTATTATGGCATACTCTCATATCGCTCATGACTGTGTTGTCGGTAATAATGTCATAATTTCCAATGCCACCCAAGTTGCGGGAGAGGTTGTTATTGATGACTGGGCAATTATTGGTGGTGGTTCATTGATTCATCAGTTCTGCCATATTGGTGCTCATGTAATGATTCAGGGTGGAGCACTGATAGGTAAAGATGTGCCTCCGTTTGTCAAGGCTGGTCGCGAGCCGTTGGTATATTGTGGCGTAAACTCAGTAGGTCTTCGTCGTCGTAATTTTACTAACGAACAGATCAACGATATTCAGAGCGTATACCATTACCTCTATTTGTCACCATATAATGTATCTGAAGCGGTTGAGCATATCGAGGCAGAATTGCCTGCTACTCCTGAGCGTGATCAGATTGTTTTGTTCATAAAGAACGCTCATCGAGGCATTATTCGCGGATATACACAACGCCCCGGAGCAGAGTGACGATTAGACCATGTCAAATTTAATGACACGAGGTGAACGCCGAGGGCTGATAGGACTGCTGGCTTTGCTTACGGTCATTGTCGGTGTGGCGATATTTGATAGGGGAGTAAAAAGCTCGGTAAAGACAACTCCGGCGGGCTCGATTGACTCTGTCTTGTCAGTAGCTATGGACACATTAAATACAGCTAAAGACGTGAGAAAACGATCAAAACGTGCTAAAAAAACACGCGAAAAACGTCAGCCAATACCTGAACGTAGTCCCCTTGATGAAAAAATTCCGTCACAATAACGTTTTAGGGTTGTAAATAAAACGTTGAAATGCTTTGATTTATCATAAAAATTGGTTAATTTTGCATCGCAAATTTGTTGATTGCCATGTTGTATGTGGCAGTTTTATGTTAAACAATTAAACCATAGATGATTACAATTACTTTCCCAAACAAGGACACCAAACAATTTAAAAGCGGTGTCACTCCACTTGAGATTGCCAACTCTATTAGCCCTCGTCTTGCTCAAGATGT
>CAMWIM010000056.1 GCA_947174335.1 uncultured Porphyromonadaceae bacterium
AATTCTTTATAAAATTAGGAAACTTTAGATTAACTTGAGTCTCAATTTCCATCCATAAATCGCTATCGATTGTTCCTCCATCTTTAATTTTTGACAAGAGGATGTCATAGACTTCGGTTATTTTATTATAGGATATTGAATCCACAATAACATTTTGATTAGCGATAAAAAGTAATTCATTTCTCTTCTCTTGTATTAAGACCTCGGTACTTTCTTCTTTTTCTATGTCATCTGATTTTGTCAATATTTCTAATTTCGTTAATAAATCATCGATTCGTTGTTTTGCTTTATTAAGTTCGATCTCTCGAGTTCTTACTCTCAATTTAAAATAGAGTGTTAATATTACAAAGACTAACGTAATGATCAATAAACAAACAAGTATTTTCAGTATTCTATCACGAGAACTCTTTGCTTCTTTACTTTCCCTCTCATGAAGTTCGTAATTATACATTGAAGTTTGCATCAATGCCTGTTGAGATTCATGACTGTTTAAATAATCTTCTATATATTTTTCAAAGCTTTTATGATAAAATAGAAGTGTATCTGTTGGAATCAGTTTTTTAATCTCAGGTTTCATTATCATATAATACCCTATTCTCTTATTCGGTTGCCTTTCATCTTGTAAAATCTTCTTTACATAAACATAGGCACTGTCGTATATACAATTTTTATAATATATCTGTGACGCATCTGCCCATATATAAGGTTCTGATTCTTTAGGGATACTATCATCAACAACACTTCGAATTATAATTAACGCGGTATCTAACTCTCCATTATGGAATTTTACTAGGGCAAGATTACCTTTAAAATATATCTTATCTTCATGAGGAAGATTAGATCCAAACAAAATTGAATTATTGGCACATAATTCAGCTTTTTCGTAATCTTTAGTGCCTAAATATGCCGTTTTTAAAAGGTCATAGTCAAAAGCTATATTAAAACTGTCTTGGTCAAGTTTATCATATTCGATAGATTTCTCAAGATATGGTATCGCTTGACTATATAATCTCAACTCAATCAATAGCCTGCCAAGTTGACTGACTACTTGCCCTCTTAGTCGACGATTCGCATCATTGTCGGGCAACTCATCCAATGCTCGATGAAAGTAATTTAACGACGTGGGATAGTTTCCAATGTCACTATAAACCCGTCCTCCATAATAGAGAGCTTCAGCAAAATCTGCGCCTTGATTGTTTTCATAAAAGGCTAACACCTCTTTAATAAGAGAGTCATTTTTATGCTTGATATAGGCTTTATCATGCGATTTAATTGTGAGCAGATTGAAATATGCCCTGTCGCTATTATTGAATTCGCAATCTTTTATACTATCAAGTTTTGAAATAGATAAACGAGGATCAGTTTCTATAACCGAATTGATAGATTCAAGATATATACGGTTGTCGCTCTTGCCACAACCCGACAAAAGCAACAATATTATGAGACAATTTATGAAGAGAGTTTTCATGCAGAGATATTAATCTACTGCAAATTTAAATTTAATTTCTCAAAATACAATTATACTTATGCCATTTTTTAATCGAGCATCAATGAGATGAAGGGGCGATGGGTTTGGAGGTTGAAGATGCTTCCGACTTTGGGAGCACTGAAGATGATTGAGCATAGAACACCGACTGTCACGTCGAGGTCGAGCGTACCGGCATAGCCGTCGTTAATCACGACATCGCCTCGGTCAATGACATAGATATGGTTGTTGGCTTGAATTTGTTTGTCTTGAACCCTGATTTTCATTTTCATTGAGTTGTCGGTCGCAGCAAGTGTTTTTAATACTTCGAGAGCGTTGACAATTCTCATCATTCCTCGCGATTCAATCGGTCCGGTCCAAGTGTCTTCGGCAGGAGCTATAACGGTTATTCCCATTTCTGGATATTCGTCTGAAATAATCGCTAAAGCTGCCGACTCGACGTTAGGGTCAACAGCCAAAAGATCGCGCACTACCACTCGCCCACTCGTAACAACGGCAAACACAATGGCAACAATCATTCCATCAGCTTTATCGCGCAAGGCAAAGGTAAGACCGTTGTCCATTCGATTATCCTCTATAATGTTAAGATAATCTTCGTAGCTATGGGCAACGCAAGGGCGGCGGATATTATTTAATGTGTTGAACGTTTCATATATCTCGGGGGTAGCGATGTTGTCGATTCGTTCAAATTCACCGTCAAAGTTAAATTCGTGAACCGATGTATATCGTTTTTCCTGGATATAAAAGACGGTCGAGAATCCGAAATGATTATAGTAGTCATACAGCCAGCGATGAGCCGGAATCAGTGCACAAAACTGATCGCCACGCTCGTATGAGATGTTGAGCGCATCATTGAGCAAACGTCCCATATAGCCCTGTCCACGATGAGATTTACGGGTTGCAGCTCCGGCAATATATCCCATCGGCACTTGCCTGTCGCCAAAGTTAAATTGGTAGCGTTGAAGCAGTAACGACGAAACAATTTTTCCAGTGGGGTCATAGCCGACACAGGCGTCTTCTTCACGATAAACTCGGTTGAAATACATCTCGACGTATGCCATCGAGTCGTCAAATGCTTCACGATATATTGCCTTTACATCTTTTATCTTTTCCATAAAACGGTCTTTTGGTTATGGTTGAAACGTTTATTTATATAACGTTACAGTGGCGACAAAAGTTGTAAGGACGGCGGTTATTATCGATTAAAGTCTGATATTGTCGTCATAGGTCACATCCCACAAAAAAAGCGGATGGGCGGGCATTGAAGTTCCTGCCATGCAACGATCACGACCTTCTATCACTTTGTTAAAGCCTTCAAGGTCTATTTTATGGCGACCGACATCTACAAGTGTACCGACAACTGCCCTAACCATATTGCGAAGAAAACGGTCAGCCTTAATTTCAAAATAATAGCGGCCTGACTCTTCCATTTCGACCCATCGGGCGACAGTCACATCACAAATATTTGTCTTGGCATCGGAATGGAGTTTGGCAAACGAGGTGAAGTCCTCTACATTGAGCAACATTGATGCAGCCTCGTTCATCAGCTTGAAATCGAGCGGAGTACGGGCAAACCAACTGAAACTATCGAGGAAGGGCGATTTGAAATCGTGGACAAAATAGCGATAGGTGCGCGAGGTGGCGTCAAATCGGGCATGGGCATCATCACGAACCCGGAATATATCATAAATAGCTATGTCGTTGCCGAGAATACTGTTGAGACTACGCAAAAAACGCTCAGAGTCAACAGTAGGGTCGATGTCGCTGTCAAAATGGGCATACATGGTCGAGGCATTCACTCCGGTATCGGTACGCCCCGCTCCGACAATCGGAGTGGGGCGACGAAATATCGTGACAAGGGCTTTCTCGATTGTTTCCTGAACGCTCGTATCGTGTGGTTGAATCTGCCAACCGTGAAAACGGGCACCGTTATATGCCAATCGCAAGAAAAACCTCATCAATGATGCCGTTTATTTATTTTTCAAGATATGTATATCCATACAATCCCGAACGGTAGTTGCTCAAAAATTCACGACCTTCTTCAGGAGTAATAATACCTGATTTCATTGATGTAGTCACCCAAGTCTCAACGTTTCTAACGAGTTTCTTGGGGTTAAACTGAACATAGTCGAGCACATCGGCAACAGACTCACCGTCAATAATCTGGTCAATCTCATATCGGTCGGGGTAAACGCTTATGTGAACGGCATTTGTATCGCCGAATAGGTTGTGCATATCTCCGAGAATTTCCTGATAGGCACCGACAAGGAAAACACCGAGATAATAAGGTTCGTTACTCTTTATCTGATGAACAGGAAGCGAATTTGTGGCTCCATGCTCCGAAATAAAGTTATTTATTTTACCGTCAGAGTCACATGTGATGTCTTGGATTGTGGCAGTGCGGGTCGGTTTTTCATCAAGTCGCGAAATGGGGATAATCGGGAATATCTGATCGATTGCCCACGCATCGGGAAGCGATTGAAAAAGCGAGAAGTTACAGAAATATTTATCGGGAATCATCTTGCCGATTTTTCTGAGCTCTTCCGGGGGATGTTTCATCGTCGAAGCAATCTCTCCTACCTCGCGCGCGATAGACCAGAAGAGTTTTTCCATCATTGCGCGTGATTTCAAGTCAAACAATCCAAGGCTGAACAGGTCGAGCGCTTCTTCACGAATCTGGAGCGCATCGTGCCAGCTCTCAAAAAGACGCTGCTGGTCGAGTTTGTCCCAAATATCATAAAGTTCACGAACGAGTTCATGATCTTCAGGTGAAACCTCTTCGTTGTCTTTCCAAATCGGGAGACTGGTTGTTTCCAATACCTCAAAAATCAAGATTGAATGGTGGGCAGTCAGCGAGCGACCGCTCTCATTTATAATATTAGGTTGTTTCAATCCGTTCTTTTCGCATGCATCGACAAGAGTATAAACAGCGTCATTGGCATACTCCTGAATCGAATAGTTCATCGAACTTTCGTTTGCCGAATTACGTGTTCCGTCATAATCAACACCGAGACCGCCTCCAATATCCACAAAATCAATATCAAAGCCCATTTTTGAGAGCTGAACATAAAATTGCATAGCTTCACGGAGTGCGTTTTTGATGCGGCGGATTTTTGTGATTTGGCTACCGATGTGGAAATGTATCAATTTGAGCGATGACATCAGGTCACGCTTTTTCAAGAAGTCAAGAGCATAAAGCAATTCGCTCGAATTTAAGCCAAATTTTGATTGATCGCCACCCGATTCTTCCCATTTTCCCGAGCCGGAACTTGAAATTTTAATGCGGATACCGATATTAGGAGTTATTTTCAGTCGTTTAGCAATATCGGCAATCATGTGAAGTTCGTTGAGCTTTTCAACGACGAGGAAAATGCGACGACCCATCTTCTGAGCCAAAAGAGCAAGCTCGATATAGTTTGCATCTTTATATCCGTTGCAGATAATCAATGCGTTGGCTGCAATATTAGTTGCCAATACAGCATGTAGTTCGGGTTTTGAGCCGGCTTCAAGACCGATGTTAAACTTTTTGCCATGAACAACAATTTCTTCAACGACCTGTCTCATCTGGTTAACTTTGATAGGATAGATAACAAAATTCTGACCGGTATATTTATATTGAGCAGACGCATTTTTAAAGCATCGTGAAATTTTTTCTACTCGATTGTCAAGAATATCGGGGAAACGAAGAAGAACCGGCGCGGTAATATCGCGAACCTGAAGTTCATCCATAATCTCTTTAAGGTCGACTGAAGCATATCCTTCACGCGGAGTCACTTGAACATGACCCTTACTGTTAATGGAAAAGTACTGTCGTCCCCAGCCATTAATATTATACAGCTCGGCACTGTCTTCAATACGCCATTTTCTCATCGGCATTTTTCAGTTATATTTTTAAAGTAGACAATAGCTCGGATGTAACCCGAAATGTTTAATTACGATACAAAATTACATATAATATTTTAGTTTGAGCCCATAATTTTCAAAGAACCGATAAAAAATAAAGATTTTTAGTAAAAAAAGTCTAAAAAATTTGCATTTATCTTTGCAGAAATTGTGAAAAACATTAACTTTGCGCCAAATTCACGAGAATAAACAACAACTATTTAATATCACATTATGATGAATTTCAAATCTATTATCACTATCGCCTCATGCAGCACTATTTT
This sequence comes from uncultured Porphyromonadaceae bacterium, assembly GCA_947174335.1. Taxonomy (GTDB): domain Bacteria; phylum Bacteroidota; class Bacteroidia; order Bacteroidales; family Muribaculaceae; genus CAJUPY01. The sequence goes on from CAMWIM010000056.1 coordinate 5,653, forward strand.
GCTCACAGGCTGTAGCAAAAAATTGAATCAGTTCAGTGCTGATTATTTTACAGTTAATCCCAATCCGCTCGAAGTTGTCGGTGACCGCGTTCCTGCAACAGTTACTGCTAACATTCCTGCTAAATTCTTCGTTAAAAACGCAGAAGTAACCGTTACTCCCTATCTCGTATTTGACGGTCAGGAAGTTGCTTCTCAATCTTATAGCTTCCAGGGCGAAAAAGTTCGTGGTAACGCTCCTGTAATCAGCTATGAAAACGGTCAGACTGTAACTATCCCCGTGATGTACAACTACCAGCCCGAAATGATTCAGAGCCAGCTCGCTCTTGCTTTTGAAGTTCGTCAGGGTAGCAAACAATATGCTCTTCCCCGAGTTATCGTTGCTAACGGTGTTATCGCTACCGCAGCTTTTGCTGATGCAGGTACTGTAAATCCCGCTATCGCTCCTGATAACTTCCAGCGCATCATCAACGAAAAATATGCTGCTGACATTCTCTTCCTTATCAACCGCGCCAACATCCGCAACGACCAGCTCAAAACTTCTGAGATGATTGACCTCAACAACGAGATTGCAAATGCTAATGCCGCTAACAATCGTCAGATCAAAGAACTTAATATTTCTTCTTATGCATCGCCCGACGGTACTTGGGCATTCAACAGCAAACTTGCTCAGGATCGCGAAAATACTACTAAAAAATATCTTAACGATAAACTCAAAAAAGATAACATCACTGAATTTGGCGAACTTACCGCTAACTTCACTCCTGAAGACTGGGAAGGTTTCCAACAGCTCGTTGCTAAGAGCAACATCCAGGATAAAGACCTCATCCTCAGCATCCTTTCAATGTACAAAGATCCCGAACAGCGCGAAAAAGAAATCCGCAACCTTTCTTCTGTATTTGATCAGCTCGCTGAAACTATCCTTCCTCAACTTCGTTTCTCTCGCATCACTGCTTCAATCGACGTAATCGGTAAGAGCGATCAGGAAATCATGGAACTCTTCCAGACAAACCCCAGCGCTCTCTCAGTTGATGAAATTCTCTATGCAGCTACTCTCACTAACAACAACGCTCAGAAAATCAAAATCTATGAAACTGCAGCTCGTCAATATCCCAACGACTACCGCACTTTCAACGATCTTGGTGTAGCTCAGTTCATCGCAGGTGACTACAACGCTGCTCAAGCAAACTTCGCTCAGGCTGCTCGTATCGCTCCTTCTGAAGCTCAGCCCCAACTCAACCTTGGTCTCGCTGCTCTTGTTAAAAAAGACTACCGCGATGCTAAACAGAAATTTGGTAACGCTTCTAACCTCAACGAAGTTAACGACGCTCTCGGTACTCTCTACCTCATGCAAGGTGATGTAAACGCTGCTAACCAGGCATTTGGCAATTCTAAGAGCAACAACGCCGCTCTTGCACAAATCCTTTCTAAAAACTACAGCCAAGCTAAAAACACTCTTGCCGGTGTAGCTAATCCCGACGCTACTACTTATTACCTCACTGCTGTTCTTGGTGCTCGCACTAACAATGAAGCTATGGTAAAAGACAACCTCAAAAAAGCTGTAAAACTCAATCCTTCTCTCTCAGCTAAAGCAGCTAAAGACCTTGAGTTTGCTAACTTCAATATCTCTAACATCGCTTATTGATTTTAAAGTTTTCATAATGGAAATGTCGCCGCTCCATCTGCTGATTGGGCGGCGATATTTTCTTAATTAACTTCTTTTCGTCATCAGTCAGTCAACCATTTCCAAACCAAGCCTCAATGAATTTTATCGATACACTTTTTGTAAATCATTCAGCTCTCCAAGCAATCATTGTAATTTCACTTTGCTGCGCTTTGGGACTTGCACTGGGTAAAATAAAGATTGCCGGAGTGTCGCTTGGTGTTACATTCGTGTTTTTTGTTGGTATTTTGGCAGGTCACTTTGGACTATCGGTTGACAGTGATATGCTTCATTATGCACAGAACTTCGGTCTCGTGCTTTTTGTCTATGAACTCGGAATACAGGTTGGACCCGGCTTTTTCAGTTCACTTGCCAATGGAGGTATAAAGCTGAATATGCTCGGACTTTTACTCGCTCTCCTCACCCTCGCAACAGCCATAATTCTTACACACATTACCCCCGTTTCACTCCCCGACATGATGGGATTGTTCTGCGGAGCTACAACAAACACCCCGGCTCTCGGCGGTGTTCAGCAAACTCTTGACCAAATTGGTATTCCTTCAAGCACACCGGCTCTCGGATGTGCTGTAACATACCCTCTCGGTGTTGTCGGTGTGATTCTCGCAATTATTTTTATGAGAAAAATATTTGTGAGACAAAATGAAATCACCGATGCCCCCATTCATAATATTCCCAAACCTGCCATAACCGAATTTGATATTGCTAATCCCGGCATATATGGCAAAAAAATATCTGATGTAGCCAAAGTTTCAAACACTCATTTTGTCATTTCGCGTATATGGCACAACGGTGAAGTTTCTATCCCCACCTCTGACACGACGCTTAATCAAGGCGATCGGGTACTTGTCGTTTCAACACCTGAAGATGTCAACTCACTCCTTATATTATTTGGCGAACAAGAAAACAAAGACTGGAACACAGCCGACATTGACTGGAACTCGGTTGACCGATGTCTCATTTCTCGTAAACTCATTGTTACCCATCCCAAACTTAACGGCAAAACTCTTGGCTCACTACGTCTCCGTAATCTCTATGGCATCAATATCAGCCGAGTTTACCGAAACGGAGTGCCTTTGCTCGCGACTCCCGACTTGAGACTTTTACTTGGCGACCGCATCGTGGTGGTAGGCGAAGAATCGGCAATAAACAAGATTGAACCGATTCTCGGCAATGCCTCTAAAGTACTTGACGAACCAAACCTTGTTGCCGTATTTATCGGAATCGTTCTCGGTGTAGCACTCGGGTCTATACCCTTCCGTTTCCCCGGAATCAGTTCAGCCGTTTGTCTCGGACTCGCCGGTGGTCCTATTATAATGGGAATACTTGTCGGAACGTTTGGACCTCGCCTGCGTCTTATAACCTACACTACCACAAGTGCAAACCTTATGCTCCGTGCTATTGGTCTCGCCCTCTATCTTGCTTGTCTCGGCATCGATTCAGGTCAACACTTCTTTGAAACGGTTTTTCGTAGCGAAGGTCTTCTATGGATTGGGTTGGGTGCATTTCTCACAGTCGTACCAACCGTAATTCTCGGCTTATTTGCGCTGAAATTATTGAAAATTGACTATGGTACGGTCTGCGGAATGTTATGCGGTTCGATGGCTAACCCGATGGCTCTCGATTATGCCAACACAACACTACCGGGCGACCGTCCTTCGATAGCCTACGCAACCGTCTATCCGTTAAGTATGTTTGCCCGAGTTATCCTTGTTCAGATTGTAATATTACTTCTTCTATAAGCTCTATAACATTATTTATATAAAATACGGCTTTTCTCTCTGGCAAATTTATTATCTTTGTAAATTAATTTATCGAATATCATTTACAAAGCTATGCTCACCGCCGACAATTTTGCCGACAAAATCAACCAGGCTATCGCCCATATTCAATATCCGGCGATTCCTGCAGGACTATATCAACCGATTAAATACACTCTTGAAGGTGGAGGTAAACGCCTACGTCCATTACTTCTTTTAGCCACTTGCGATGCTGTTTCAGGTAACTGTGACAGAGCTATTAATCAAGCTATTGCTATAGAGATATTCCATAATTTCACACTTCTTCACGACGATGTGATGGACAATGCCGATATCAGACGCGGACGTCCTACCGTACACCGTCGTTGGAACAACAACACCGCTATCCTTTCCGGTGACGCTATGTTGACTATGGCAACACAATATCTTGCCAAAGATGCCGGTGATAAACTTGAAACTATCCTTGACATATTCAATACAACCGCAATGGAAATTTATGAAGGTCAACAATTTGATGTTGATTTTGAAAGTACCCGCTCAGTTTCGGTTGACGAATATATCATGATGATAAAACTTAAAACATCGGTTCTGCTCGGATGTGCCTGCAAAATCGGAGCAATTATGGGTAATGCGCCCGAACAACTCGCTTCGATGCTATATGATTACGGAATAAAACTCGGACTTGCATTCCAGTTACGCGACGACTATCTCGATGCCTATGGCGATCCGTTGACCTTCGGAAAAGAAATTGGCGGAGACATTGTTAACAACAAAAAAACATGGCTTCTTATTACCGCTCTCAACGAAGACCGCACCGGTCGTCTTGAAAAAGCACTTGACCCGTCGGTCAGCCGTGGTGAAAAAATTGCAAAAGTCAAAGAAGTTTTTGAAGACCTCGACCTCCCCCGTCGTTGTGTCGAATTGATCAACAAATATGCATCCGATGCGGTTGAAATTATCCGCGAATCTCCGCTAAACGCCGATGCAAAAGATTTTTTCACCAATATCGCGCTCTCTTCTATTGAACGAACTCACTGATTAACAACATGATTATTGACACCCATACCCATCTTTATCTTCCTGAATTCGGCGACAACCCCGAGGTTGCCGTTGATTCGGCTGTGAGTGCCGGTGTCACAACCATGATATTTCCTAATGTTGATTTGACAACTGTCGAGCCGATGCGTGCGCTCCATGCCAAACGTCCCGAAGTGACACGTATGGCAATGGGCTTGCATCCGACCGAGGTTAATGAAAATTTCAAACCGACGCTTGAATCAATTGTTGAAAAGTTCAATAGTCATAAGAAAGACTACATTGCCATCGGCGAGATTGGTATTGATCTCTATTGGGATAAAACCTTTGAACAACAGCAAATGGATGTATTTGAGCAACAGGCTCGTTTGGCTGCAGAGAACAATCTCCCGATAATCATTCATTGTCGCGATGGTCTTGACCAAACGCTTGAAGTTCTCAGCGGACTCCACGATATTCCCAAAGGTGTATTCCACAGTTTTGGCGGCACGACAGCCGATGTTGAAAAAATACGTAAAGCCGGTGATTTTTATTTCGGAATCAACGGGATAGTCACTTTTAAAAATTCAAAGCTCGACCAAACTCTTGACGCTATCGGCAACGATAGAATTTTAATTGAAACTGACGCTCCATATTTGGCGCCGGTGCCACACCGTGGCAAATGTAACCGTAGCGAATACATCATTCACACTGCTGCCCATATCGCTTCAAAACTTGGATTGCCGCCCGAAGAAGTTCACGATTTCACGAGCCGCAATGCCGTGCAACTCTTTGGCAACCGCTTAATTAACTGAAACTACTAATTATAACACGATAATTACCCTATGCTCGATTATATCGTTTGGAACGCCGACCCAATGCTGGTCGATTCATTTATAAAGGTTAGATGGTATGGACTGATGTTTGCAGTCGGATTTTTGCTCGGCTATAAAATCGAGGAAAGAATCTACCGTCATGAGGGTGCTCCCGAAAGCTGGCTTGGCAAACTGCTTCTGTGGGTTGTCGCAGCCACAATCATCGGCGCACGATTAGGTCATGTATTCTTCTATGAATGGGATCGTTACAGTCAAGACCCGATTTCAATTCTATATATCTGGGAAGGCGGACTTGCCAGTCACGGCGGAACGATAGGTATAATTATCGCAATATTTCTTTATTCATATTTTACCACAAAACGCAGCCCGCTATGGGCATTTGACCGCATTGTAATTCCGATTGCTCTTGTTGGAGCAATGATCAGATTCGGGAACCTGATGAACAGCGAGATTTTCGGACATGCGACTACCCTCCCCTGGGGATTTATGTTTGTTCGTAGCGGCGAATGGCATCATTATTATCAGGGACAGGCGTGTCACCCGACCCAAATCTATGAATCGCTATGTTATCTCGCGCTTTTCGGATTGCTGATGTGGATGTACTGGAAGAAAAACGCCGAACGCCGTCCCGGTTTAATCTTCGGTGTTTTCTTTATAGTATTGTTCGGAACACGATTCCTTATCGAATTTATCAAAAACCCACAAGTCGATTTTGAGCGTACTATGGCTCTGAATATGGGACAATTACTATCTATACCATTCATCCTTATCGGTATCGGACTAATTATTTACTCAATGGTTCGCCCTCCGGTTGATTTGAAATTTCCCGACAAATTTCCCGATGAAAAAAAATAATATCAACATAAGACCTCTCTTTACAATATTATAATAAGACATCAAAAATGAGCAAAAATAAAAAAACAAATAAAATAGTCGCATGGCTATGGGTCACATTCTCCATAGGTATCGTGCTGGTGTTCCTTTTGTTCTTCATGGTTTATAATGGAATGATCGGATACATGCCCCCGGTCGAAGAACTCAAAAATCCTGCCGACAAGTTTGCAACGGTCGTTTATTCATCTGACGGTGAAGAACTTGGACGCTATTTCCGTAACACCGGCAACCGTGTTTATGCCGACTATTCAGATATTTCGCCAAACGTAATCAACGCGCTTATCGCAACTGAAGACGCTCGATTTGAAGATCACTCGGGTATTGACCTTCGTGCTGTTGGGCGTGTGCTTGTAAAAACACTCATTCTTCAAAATAAAAATGCCGGAGGTGGTTCAACCATCACTCAACAGCTTGCAAAACAGCTTTATTCACCAACGAGTGAAAATTTCCTTGAACGCGCCTTCCAAAAGCCTATCGAATGGATGATTGCGGTCAAACTCGAACGCTTCTATTCAAAAGATGAGATCATCAAAATGTATCTCAATCAGTTCGATTTCCTTTATAATGCTGTGGGTATCAAATCGGCAGCCCAAGTCTATTTTGGTAAGGACGCCAAAGATTTGACTATCGAAGAAGCGGCCATGCTCATCGGCATGGTTAAAAACCCGAGCTACTATAACCCTATCCGCAAGCCCGAACGTACACTACAGCGTCGAAATACCGTACTTTCACTTATGGAGAAAAACGGTATGATCACCGAAGCTGAACTCGATTCCTTAAAAAAAATTCCACTTAATCTCGATTTTCATCGTGTTGACCATAAAGACGGTCCTGCGCCTTACTTCCGTGAAGAATTGCGTCGCTACCTCACGGCAAAACGCCCCGTGCGCTCTGCCTATCGTGGTTGGGAATATCAAAAATATGTTGATGATTCAATCGCATGGGAAAACAATCCCCTCTATGGATGGATTGAAAAAAATCCCAAGCCCGACGGTTCAAAATATGACATCTATTCTGATGGTTTGAAAATTTATACAACCATCGATTCACGCATGCAACGTTATGCCGAAGATGCGGTTGAAGAACACATGAAATCGCTTCAGGCTCAGTTCTTTAAAGAGAAGAAAAATGTCAAGAATGCGCCATATTCGACCAATCGCGAAGAACTGCCCTTAAAACAGCTTGAAATTCTCATTGACCGCGCGCTCAAACAAACTGACCGCTACCGCGTTATGAAAGAAAACGGAGCATCAGACGAGGAAATCACAAAAGCATTCAACACTCCGCGCGAAATGAGCGTGTTCAGCTACCACGGTCAGATTGATACCGTAATGACTCCTCGCGACTCTGTGCTTTACAACAAGCACTTCCTACGCACCGGATTCATGTCAATGGACCCTGTCACCGGACACGTTAAAGCATACGTCGGAGGTCCCGACTTCTCCAACTTCCAGTATGACATGGTGTCAACGGGACGTCGTCAAATCGGTTCGACAATCAAGCCGTTCCTCTATACCTATGCTATGGAAGAAGGATTTACGCCGTGCGATATGTTCCTTAATGAGCAACCTATTCTGACTGATGAAAACGGTCGTGAATGGGAACCACGTAACTCGTCACATGCTCGTGAAGGCGAAATGGTTGACCTCCGTTGGGCTCTTACCAACTCAAACAACTGGATTTCGGCACGTTTGATGAACGAGTTGTCACCCTCTCAGCTCGCCCGTAATATGCACAACTTCGGTATCACAAACCATATCGACCCGGTAATCTCACTCTGTCTCGGACCATGCGAAGTGTCAGTCAAAGAGATGGTTGGTGCTTATAGCGCATTTGCCAACAACGGAATGAGAGCCGAGCCCGTATTCGTCAGCGCAATCGCCGACGGCAACGGAAATATCCTCCAGGAATTTTCGACCAAACACACCGATGTCATCAGCGAAAAAGCATACTTCAAGATTTTGTCACTGCTTGAAAACGTTGTTGACGGCGGTACCGGTAACCGCGTGCGTCGTCCGCCTTACAACATCACCGCTCAAATGGGAGGTAAAACCGGTACGACAAACTCAAACTCCGATGGTTGGTTTATGGGATTCACCCCCCAACTCGTCTCAGGAGTCTGGGTCGGTGGCGAAGAACGCTTCATCCACTTCAACTCAATGGCAAACGGTCAGGGTGCGTCAATGGCACTCCCCATCTATGGTTTGTATATGAACAAAGTTTATAACGACAAAACGCTCCCCTACACCCAGTCAGCCCGATTCCCCTCTCCCACCTTTGACCTTTGCGCCAAAGAATATCTCGGAGAATCAATCGAGGAAGAAGATCCCGAAGAAAGTTTGTCAGGAGCATTTGATTAATCGCCATTATGAGAGTTTGCGACTTCTGCGGTCAAATCATTGACTCCAACCAAAAATATTGTCCCCACTGCGGCACCCGTGCCGACAGTGGGCGCATTATTTCGCACACCAAACAAAGCCAACGCAAACTCGTCTGGCTCATCATCCCTATCATCCTCCTAACCCTCCTCCTCTCCACATTAATCTACCGCTCCTATTCCCCATCCCAACAACAGAAATCAGCACTAATTAAAGTCGAAAGTAAAAATAACATACAAAATAGAGGCGCCTCTCCACATTAGTTAATGAAAAGGCGGTGCATCAATTATGACACACCGCCATTTTATTTTTAAATTTGATTATCGATGGTTTCCCTAATTTTATCAATGTTTTCAAAAGGTAGATTAGCAACTAAATCTAATGTATTTTCTTGTCCAGTCAAAATAATTCTATTTTGAAAAACAATATCATCAAATACATCGCCGAGTATAGTTTGCCAAGTTTTTCTTAGCCTTTCAGCTGGCAGTAAGAATAAAACATTGGGATTATGATTGACTACATAACGTATTATTTGGCGCAAAAAGTAATGTGACGGAAGCAGTCCTGGTTCTAATGGATTAACATTTAAAGCAGTATAAGGATTAGCATTTATTACGGCAATACTATCAAATAGTTCCTGTAGTGGTACGTCGATATACTCAGCCATGTCTGAAATTTTATTCCACCAAAAACGATATGTAGGAGAATTATATATATCGTGTACTGTCTGACAGTCTCCGTTTAAAATGCGGCAAAATGAATCCGGCATTAAATCCAACCATCGATCTACCGTAAGTTGAATTGACTCGCAACGTCTAACATCTTTACTAAGTTTCTGATTTTGGATTCGACTGATTTTATCATTATAATGCACATCACTTCCTAAGACAATTATTTTAGCAGATGTTGGAGCTCCATACCAAGGCTCAGGATAAACATATGAAATATACCCTTTATTTTGTTCCCCGAAATTGATATTAAAATTACGGATAATTTCACCATCACCCGGAAACATTATCCAATGACCATAAGAATACATCTGATATGCCTGACGTTCCCGGTTTAGAGCTTCGGTCCATCCATTCATCATCTCAAGCTCATTAATATAAATTCGAGAAGAATCATCGGCAAGATATGCTTCACTTTTGCCTCCTTTAGGGAGTCGATAGTATTTCATCAGTTCTTCAATGAAGATTTTCACATCATCTTCAATTGTGTTATGATTAGATGATGGAATGTCGTACATTGAAACATGGTTAAGTTCCGCTCTCATTGCCCTTATCGCCAAACGAATATCAAAAACCGAAACATAACTATAATTATCAATAATATATTTAATATCATCCATAATATCATGGCCATGCCAAGTAGCATATCCTATATCAAGCAATTTTTCCCTAACAGGATAATTTTGATATTCAGAGCATATATGATCAAAATATGTTCGAGGAGTCTTGTATAATGAAACCATAATACAACAGATTAAGAGTTATAAATTTTTGTCATTTCTTTAATTTTTGAAATCATCGTATCTCGCAATGACTGAGGTTGCAGTACTTCTACTTTTGCTCCATGAGACAGTAATTCCATAATGAAATCATAGGTTGGTGCAAGCTTTAGCCTGAATATAACAGAATCGGTCATTTCTGAAACTACTTGCTGTGAAGAATGAAGCGGAAGTGATTTAAAATAATTGGATTGTTCGCGCTCAACTTTTATTAAGATTTCCTCGGCTTTAACAGACTCATCTCGAATAATACCAAACGAGTCTGCAAACAAATCTTCTGCATTTATTTTCGATGATTCTATTATATCTCCTTTCTCCATAGATATAACTCGGTCAAGAGGAAAACTATACGTATTCCCGATTTCGAGTTCGCCTATAATATACCATCTATTACGAAATTGTTTTATGGCTATTGGTTTTATTTGATAATCGCATTCTCGATTACAATCATAATTATGTCGATAGCGTAAACGCAATTCTCGACTTTCTAAAATAGCCTCTGTGACTTTAAACAATTTTGAAGTATCCTCATTATATTTTTGTTCTGGGTAAACATGGTCTCTTATTTGAGGATTGAACCTTAGATTATTAAAAAGTAAGGCACCATTTAACATGTCACAAGCAGCCTTAGCAAAATTAGGTTGGCTTAAGACATAATAAGTATTATCTGCCCGATTACATTCTATGTTTATACCAAACAAATCTTCAACATCTTTACGATGGTTTTCAAAGGTTTTGTGAGATAATGGAGAACCCGTGCGATTTAATGATGAATTTGCCCAACTCTCCGATATTTGTTGGAAAGTTACAAATCCTTTGGAAATGATCTCTCCATAAAGCCACAATAATCGAGCAAATCGGTAACCTTGATTATTCATAAAAAAACGATTTAATATTTATAATACAAAGTTACCGATATGATTCGCCAAAACAAAGCGAAAGCTCGTTATTTTGTTTAGTTGAGATCAATTTTCATTATAGCCGGTTGCTTTATGTCGAGACATTAGTTTTTGCTTATATAAATTTTCTCTATCAACAGCCTGGTCATCAGTGATATTTAGAGGAAGTACTTCAAGAATGGACCACTGGAAATTTTTTCTTGCATAATTAGGATCGATGTTTAACAATTCTTTTAATGCTTTATTGTCACCATGTCCGTTGGTTCTGGCATAAGTTTCCCATCTTCCCCATATTCCATTCTCACCGTAAGTGCTTCCTACATAATGTTTACCATTATTAAGATCTGAAATAACATAAATACAGTTTACAGAACGTAGGGCTGTTTGCCATGGATTATCGTAATTAGAATTGATCACGGCTTCAAGTTGTCCAAAAGAAAGGACTGTATCTGCGTAAGATGTAAATCGAGGAATACCGTCACCATCTTCAAAGCCTTCATCAATTCGGATAACCGACTTAAACTGATTCTCATAATCTTGACACCAGCTGACTGTAGATTTGCCCCAGTCTATTACAATACGATGGGTGAAAGGTTCAAATGCCTCTACAATGTCCATGTCGCAAATTATATCATCCTCGATATAAGGACTTGGGACTCTATTCCCAACCTTATAGACGCCTACAAAACGAGCTGTGGTTCCTTTTTCACCTATAAAAGCAACCATATATTCCACATTCTCAAAACGCTTTTTATTTTGTTCCTTCTGATATTGAAGGAATGTATCCTTTTGATAACGATAAAGGGTATATAAAGAACCATGTACTTCTTCACCTTTAATTATCTTAACTTTTCGATTATCAGCATGGCGCACAAGACGAACGTTTTTTGCAGCATCAAAGTCGGCATCACGTCCACGTAAGATTTCTTGGATAGTAGTAATTGCACCACTTTCTTGCTTAAAAGCATCAATTTTTGTTTGATCAATTTTCATAATTATATAAATTTTATATTATCTGACATCTTTATATAAAAAGAGCTGCTCTCCATGCAACTCGAAGGCATCGCCAAACGCCTAAACCAACGCACAGAGAGCAGCCCAAATTTATGAGCTGTTCTACTGCGCCTCGTTGGTCTTGATTGAATTGGCGATTTATCGAGTTTGAGGCACTTTTATATTTTTGCAAATATACATAATTTATTTTAGATTATTACTTTGTAAATCCTTTTTTAATAATTTATATTCTCTCCCCAATAAGTGATCTAATGCAATTTCTTTTGCACCACACTTATCTTTTAATTTATGTTCACGTAAATATTTTCTTGACAAAATATTTATCTGAGCAACACCAGATTTTTGGGGAAATATTGATAAATAGTTATCACGAATAAAATTACGACGTTCTAAATTTGAGAAAGACTCATCAAAAAATAATAGTTCTTTTTCAAATTCAACTAAAATACCAACGATCTGTTCAAAATTATCAATATAATTATAACAAATGATTTTAATTTTCTTTTCATCCGGCTCAATGGCCATTCCATATTTTCTTAAATTATTTGATTTAGCTATAATAATAAATTTCGTATTAACCAAATCAAAATTAATTGTAAAAGTATTTCGGTGATAATTCCAATTAAACGATAAATCTTCGCTTTTAAGATTTTCTTTAATAATATCTATAAGATATTGGCTAATACTACGAACTAACTCTTGCATGATTATCTATATTTTTAAGTTATGGCACAAATTTAGCGCATACATTCGCCAAAAGTTAGCGAAAGATTAAATAAATTAACGAGAAATATAATATAGATAAATAAAAACGCACCCTTGTTGAGCTGTTGCTCTTCAAGGG
>CAMWIM010000057.1 GCA_947174335.1 uncultured Porphyromonadaceae bacterium
AATACATCGTTTAAGGACTAATAAAAAGTTGAATAAAAGTCAATTAAGTCGGTGGCAGGCAACGAAGTGATTCAGTCGCCTGCCATCGCAATTTTATATATAAACTATGAATGAGGAGACCCAACTGTGTCGGATCTCCTCACTCACGTTTCAACTATTTATTTATGAGAGCCTCAGTACCTGGTATCACTACCCGGTAAAAAGGACGAGGGATGTTCAAAATCCTCTTTGTTTAAGCTCTTCTTCCGAGCTTTTGATAGTATAACAATCGTTTCGACGTTTGGGTCGCTCCGATTCGTTTAAAACTTTTTAAAAATTGTATTATTTATTCATTTTTGCTAATTTTTTGCCCCATGAATCTAAATGTTCGTCCTTTTATAGTTAAAAAACCTAAAATATATCAAACGCCTATTACATATTTATAATTAATATCGTAAATTTGCAAACCTACAGGTGGAATAGTCTTTTACTAAAAATAAAAAATAAATAAACTAATCATTATACTTCTTTAAATTTATGAACACACTTCGTAAGCTTTTAAGCGGTTTCTTAGCGCTTTCAATGCTTTCCGCTTGCTCTAACGACCCGTTTGAAGGTGGTGAAAAAGATGAGCCCGTAACCCCTAAAGGTGGCTACTTCTTCAATCTCGACATCGCCATGCCATCAGCCCGAACCCTCTCTCGCAGTGAAACGTTAGTGGGTGGCGGTTCTTCAGATGGAACTGAAATCGGTCAGGATTATGAAAACTATGTTTCTTCAGCGTTAATTGTTCTTGCCTCTACTGCAAACGGGGATATGAAAAATTTTGGTTACATTGCTTCAGCAGTAGTGCAATCAAATGATATCACCGATATTAAGGATGAAGATAAGAATGCTTCATATAGTGTTGTTTCAGAAGTTGGAAAAACAAACCTTGAAGCATTCTATCAAAGTTATTTCAAAGGTTCAACTACCGAAACTAATCCGGTGGTTTATGTCTTTGTTTTCTGTAACCCTACTGCTGATCTTATGAGCTATTTCACTTCAGGCTCTCTCAAAGTAGGCGACACCAACTGGATTAACAAAACTTGTAAAGTCGTTGAAGGTGTCAGTGGTGCTACCCCTGAAAATGCGGGTATTTGGGGTCAGAACTCAATGCTCATGAACAACGCTCGTCTTGCAACACGTCTCCTTCCCTCAAAAATTACCGATTGGGATAAATTTGCTGAAGATGAAACTCCGTTCCATCTCTCTGCTGATAACGGCGACCTCAATATCGACAACTCTGAATCTTCAGCCGACCCCGCTGCTGCAGGCTATCGCGGTGCTATCTCGGTTGAACGTTCTGTTGCCCGTTTTGACTTCAAGGACGGTTCAGAAAATAACAATACCTATTCGGCTGTTTACTTCACTGATAATAATGGTAACGTCGATGCAAATTCTCCTATCGTTGATGTTCAGCTCCAGAAAATGTGCCTTGTTAACATGAGCAACAGTTTCTACTATGTTCCTCGTGTCAGCAACAACGGTCAAGGTCTGGGCGTTAACCAAACCAATTTGAACGAATTTGCCTACTGTGGCGTTCAGCGTCCTTGGGTACGCCAAGATAACGGTTTGTATGTTGACGGTAACTATGTTGTCGGTCCCTACAACAGCATCTTTGGCTCTACTCCCGGCACAGGTTTCACCAACTACTTCAACTATCCCTTCTTTGAAAATAGCGGTACATTCAACGATATTGAAAGCACTGCCGACCGTTGGGACGTTATGCTCATTGATGATGTTCTTAATAACGGTGTTCCTTCAGGCGGTGACTTCAAAATTTGGCGCTATGTAACTGAAAATGTTATCCCTGCCGATGAAACACGCCAGGTTAACGGTATCTCTACCGGCGTCGTATTCAAAGGACGCCTTTTAGGTTCTGAACTCGCTGCCGCCGGAAGCCTCAGTGCTAAAGAAGAAATCTGGGAAAAAGGCAACAATGCAAACATTGCTAACTGTCTTAACGGCAAACCCTTTACCTATCTTGGCGATAAAGTAGATAAACTCACCGGTTCTTCTGATACCGACCCCATTTTCTACTATATTAACGGTCGTCTCTATATGGGTTGGAAACATATCCGCCAGGCTGCTATCCAGGCTTCTGTGTCTTTTAAAGCTGATGGCTCGCTTACAATCGATAAGTCTAATCCTCTCTACAAAGCAGTCTTTGGCAGCGGTCCTATCCCCCCGACCGGTAATGACGGCACAACTACCAATAATACGGTTTATGTTACTACTGATGGTCAGCAAATTAAGATTGTTGACCCCGACTGGACTGAAAACCCCGTCAGCTCGTCTTATGCTGCTTATCTCGCATCGCCCAACTACCTCTGGGAAGTTTGGATGCAGAAAGGTCGTCCCAGCGACGGTGACGGATCTTCAACAAACGTCGACAAGTCTCTTGAACAAATGCGTGCCGCTATCGTAAACGGTGGTACTTCAATTTTCCAAAGCTCTGTTGACTCTAAAGCTGGTGCAGGATATTACTGCTACTATTATTTCTGGGTTCGTCATAACGATAACGAGAATAATGGTGTTATGGGTCCGATGGAGTTTGATGTTGTCCGCAATAACGTTTACAAAATCAGCGTAAACAGCATCGCTCGTCTCGGCCACCCCCGTATCCCGGCTAACGACCCACAGCGTCCTCGTCCTCAGACTCCCGACGAATCTGAAGATATTTATTTCGATGTTACTGTCGACATCCTCCCGTGGGCTGTTCGTAACAACTACATTGATTTTGAATAATCTCTTCAGAATAAGAAAATCGATCATTCCAAAGAACTGTATATATGTTTACCAATATATTTCGTAAAATTTGCAGCTCGGTTGTTGCAACTGCAATTGTCTGTTCGGTTGTAGTTCTGCAATCATGCTCTAAAGAGAAGGGCAAAGACGTTCCCGAGCCCCCGAAACAGGGCTTGGAACTCCGTTTTGCCTATGACGGTGCTGAGTTGTCAAATCCGCTCATTTCTCCGACCGACTGTCTGACCCTTTTTGTCTATGACGAAAGCGGTAACTATGTTAAGACGGTTACCGAGACATCGTCAGCTCTCACCGGCGAAAACTACGTCATGCAGGTCGAACTTCCTGAAGGCAAATATCAACTGATTGCCTGGGGCGGTATCGCTTGTGCCGATGCTTCTTTCAACCTTGTCAGCACTCCTGCTGCAGGCTCTAAAAACTCCGAACTCCAGGTGGCGATGAAAGACAACTGCAAGAATGCCAACCCCGGCGTTAATCTTCATCCGCTCTATTATGGCACCCTCGGCGTCAGTGTCCCTGCCGGAAGTGACAAATTAACTCAGGCTACGGTCCCGATGATATGTGATACCAATAATATCCGCATCATCCTTCAGAACGTCAACAATTCTCCCGTAAATGTCGCCGATTTCACCTTTGAAATCGTTGACGATAACTCACTTCTAAATTATCAAAACGAAGTTATCTCACAGACTCCGCTCACTTATTATCCTTGTGCTACAGGTCAGACCGAAGCCGGAGCTAACGTAACCGTGGGCTATGCCGATTTTTCTACTTCTCGTTTGATTGCAGGTGGCAATTGCGTCCTCACAGTTATAAAGAAAGATGGCAACCGCACAGTCCTTTCTATCCCCTTGATCAACTATATCCTTCTTGGTCAGGGCGAAAACAGCGAGATGACCGATCAACAATTCCTTGATCATCAAACCAAATGGACTCTTACCCTTTACCTTGAGGAAGGTCGTTGGGTCAGCACTCGCATCAAGATTAACGATTGGGAACTTCGCCTTAATGATACTAAATTATGAAACGATTCTATCAGTTATTAATATCAGCCGTTGCGTTCGGCTCGCTCTTCTCGGCTTGTTCGTCTAACGACATCGACATCGTTGTTCCTGACGAGAAAACGCCTCGCAAGGTGATTCTTGATATGACCGTTCAAACCGGTCTTGAAGATCAGATTCCGACGTCAAGAATTACTCAGGTTTCTAATGACCATCGTACCGAATATGTTGAAGCTCCCGACCGTCAGTTTGAGTATGTCTCAACGCTTCGTGTTATCATTTTGCACCCAAATTCTGATGATGCGACCAAAGAGAACGCTAAGTATGCAGTTGAGGAAATGCGTCTCGTTAATACAAACGATGCCGGTACGCCGATCAGTGATAATCTTCGCTTCAGTTTGTTGGAAAATGAATGGAAACACATTATTATTATCGGTAACGAAGCTTCTATCCCTTCACTTCCCGTGCTTAACAAAAACGAGTCTGCAAACTCTGTTTCTGACTTCCTCAATAATTATTTTGGAATCGGTGCCGTTGTTTCTGACGATCTTTTTAGCCGTTTTGAAAATTGGGTTATTGCTTTGCCCGGTGATGACAAAGATACAGGTACTACTCCCAACCTGTTCTATGTTGACGAAAAATCTCGAATCCCCTTGACCGAGTCTTTCGACATCAAGACAAAAGCCCTTCCTTCTAACGCATCTTCATCTTCTCAAGAAGATAACGTTCAGAAGGTCAATCTGTTTGTATCTCGCCTTGCCGCTAAAATCACCTATATGTTCAAAATTAATGAACAGTCAACTTCTCCTTGGATTGACGGTGAGGTTTTAGGTGTAAGACTTCGTTATCTTGATGATAAAATGTATGTTTTTGCTAATAACGTGCGTTATTATCCGACCAAGTATATGAATATTGCCGGTACTAATGACCCCGATGTCGGTAATCTTAATCCCTCGACTCGTCCACGCTATGTAACCGGCTTGTCAGCTCCATCTCCCAATACCTACCGTGTATATACGTCAATGTTTGACAAACCTGTCAAAATCCAACACTACGATAATGACAGTATTCCGGTCGTAGGACCTTTCTACTTCACTGAGTCTATGGCTATGAAGTCGGGTCAGCATTTTGAAATTTCAGTTCGTGTTCGTAAGGGCGACAATGAAAGGTGGCTCGACTATAAACCGATGACTTCTAACGTCCTTTCGTTTATCCCGACATATAATCCGGATGATGTTTCAACCGTCGGATATTTCAATGCAATAGCTCGAAGCAGTCATACCAAGGTTACTATCTCGTTTGGCGGCTCTGACTTCAGTATTAATGAGACTGTTGTTCCTTATATCGGTGTTGATCTCGATCCGGTATTTGGCACTAATACTCAAACTCCACAAAATTAATTAATCAATCTTTTCACCCGTGATGATGAAAATTTCTAAGTATATTCTTTCACTTTTGGTTGGTGGCTCTGTCGCTATGCTTTCTTCGTGTAACGACTCTATCAACCATGATACTGATCTCGCTGAGGGGGAAGGTAATTTGACTGTTACGGTCTTTTTCCAAACCGAAGAGACCAATCTTGGTAAATCTCGTACTAACGGCGACGTAATTAAAAATATTAATAATGTCACCTATCTTTTCTATAGCGAAGAAACACAGGCTTTGGTTAATGCCGTATATTTTAATTGTGACAGTTTGAGGGCTACCGTGCCTGCTCAACGTCCGAGCGATTATCCTGTCAATCCGCCGTCGACAGATGGAACTCCGACATCTTCAGCCGCTGAATGGTCGGTTGACCACGTGACCAATACATTCCGCGTTCCTTACGGACAATATTATATCTATGCTGTCGCTAACATGGGCAAGAATTTCACGGCAAATACTGACATTCAAACTGTTGAAGGTCTCAAAGCGCTTACTGTTGAATGGGATTCAGAGAATATCGCTAATAATAATCAGATGTTTGGCTATCTTACTAACGCCAATACAGGTTTGGCAGCTACTGCTCCATTGACATATATTGATGCCGATCACCTTCAGATTACCGGTTGGTTGAAACGTCTTGTTTCAAAAGTTTCTGTCGCTTTTGACGGTAGCAAACTCAATGATGACGTAACAATCTACATCCACAACTACTCTGTGCGCAATCTTCCCAAATATTGTACTTTGGGGCTTCCCAATGTAGTGCATGGTGAAGATTCTATCACCGGTGCATTTTTTAGACAGCCTGTTCAAGATCTTCCCGATCCAAGTACTCAGGCTATCTACTATAATGTAAATGGTATTACCAGTGATATAACGCCTTATAATCCTGACAATTATCAAGACTGGCTGGCAATCTCAAATAAAAATGAGACGATTTTGGGTCTGAGCCAACCCGGTGGATTTCCTTACCCAACCGAGGAATTTGATAATGAGCAGGCTCTCTTCTTCTTTGAGAATATGCAGGGCGATTTCACTCCCAAGTATAACAAAGACACCGGTGCGCGTGAAAGCGGAGATGAGTCTAAATCAAAAGTACAAGATCCTGAAAAGGTTGGTACTGCGGTAGGCGTTGATGATGATGATTATCTTGATGGCGTGCCTTATGGTACTTTTGTTGAAGTTGAAGCATATTATGTCAACGGTACTAAACAGGGTCCTATCCGTTACCGCTTTATGCTTGGTCAAGATGTAAAATATAACTACAATGCAACCCGCAACCATTACTACAAACTGACGTTCTGCTTTAATGGTACTGCCGACAATGTCGACTGGCATATCGACTATACGGGTTCGTGAATAATATTCAACTAAAAATGAATATTTATAGAGAATTGGTTAAAAATGCGTAAATTGATATAGGTATTATCACATATTTAAAATAATATCGTAATTTTGCGCGCCGGTGAATAGAGATTCACACTCCAGTCTCAATTTAATAAATATTTCTTCACTCTGAAGTCTAAACTTGTTGACTTGACTTAAAGTTAAATTATTTAAGGAAAAACATAATTTAATGTGTTAACAAAGATTAACATTCGGGGGGGGGTATTTGTAAAAATCTGTATATATTTGCACTCAGCAAATAAAACACACACCAATATTGTGGAGCGGCTCTATGTCGCTCTGCATTTTATTCCGACACGTCGACGGGTCAAAACGACGGAAAACACTCGAATTTTAACAACTTAATTCATAATAATTCAACTATTTCGGTTAGCCCTAACCGGCTTCTCAGAATTACAACTATGATTAAAAAGGCTCTGAAAACACTTGCATTAGCTGCAATTTTTGCGCTACCTGCTACTGTGTCAGCTCAAGGAGTTGCCATCAAGACAAACCTTCTTTATGATGCTGCCGCCACCATTAATCTTGGTGTCGAAGTTCCTGTCGCGCCCAAATGGTCGGTTGACCTTTCAGGAAACCTTAATGCTTGGACAATCGGCGATGGCAAACGTTGGAAACATTGGCTCGTTCAGCCCGAAGCCCGTTACTGGTTCTGCCAGCCTTATACCGGACACTTCCTTGCCGCCCACTTGCTTGGCGGTCAATATAACGTCGGAGGTTTTGACCTCGGTAATTTCAAATTCCTTGGCACAAATCTTTCAAACCTTAAAGATCACCGCTATCAGGGGTGGTTTGTCGGCGCAGGCGTCGCCTACGGCTACTCGTGGATTCTCGGTCGCCACTGGAACCTTGAAGCCGAGCTCGGTATCGGTTGGATGTACACCCGCTTTGACACTTATCCCTGTGCCAAGTGCGGTACAAAAATCAGTTCCAACCGTCCCCACAACTATGTCGGTCCGACAAAAGCCGCTGTTAACCTCGTTTACGTTTTCTAATAAATCAATCAATTCAACCATATATCGATTATGAAAAAATTGCTTTCGACAGTGATTGTTGCCATCGCCGCTCTTGCAGCTTCGGCTTCAAACCCAATCGACAACATCAAAATCGACAACATCGGCGTTATCCGTTCTGAGGGTAACATAGCCCTCTCCATGAATATTGACCTCTCGGCTCTTGATCTCAAATCGACCAACGAGTATGTCATCACTCCCGTTATACGTTCTTCAGAAACTGACGACTCTATCGCTTTTGAACCGTTCGTTGTGTCGGGACGTAACCTCTGGTATATTCACCAGCGTCAGAACAATCCCGCCTTCCGTGCCGGTCAGAAAGATATCATCGAATATAAATCTGTTGCGCCCGATTATGCTTGGGTTGACAACTCAAAAGTAATCCTTTCGGCTCAGGCTCAGGGTTGTTGCAAAGCTCCCCTTGGTCCTGTTGAACCCGAAGAAGTGGGTCACATATATATACCCCGCTTCAAACCTCAGTTCAACTACATTCAGCCCGTTGCCGACTCGGTAAAAGAACGTCACATCGAAGGTCGTGCCTACGTTGACTTCCCCGTTAACTTGATCACAATCTACCCCGACTATCGCCGCAACTCTATCGAACTCTCCAAAATCATTGCGACAATCGACTCGGTTAAAAATGATTCTGACATTACTATCCGCGCTATCTCAATCAAGGGTTTCGCTTCGCCCGAAGGTCCCTATAACAACAACATCCGCCTTGCAAAAGGTCGTACCGAAGCCCTCAAAACCTATATCAACAACCTTTACAAATTTGACCAGAAACTCATCTCAACCTCTTATGAGCCTGAAGACTGGGAAGGTCTCATCGAATATGTCAAAGGTTCCAACTTGACAAACCGTGAAGCAATCCTCGCTATCGCCACAAATAATAAAATTGAGCCCGATGCCCGTAACACCCGCATCCAACGCGAGTTCCCCGACCAATACGCCTTCCTTTTGGCTAACGTTTATCCCGGACTCCGCCACTCTGATTACCGCATCGACTACAACATCCGTTCCTACACTTCTATCGAGGAAATTCTCGCCGTGTTGAATACCGCACCCCAGAAACTTTCTCTTTCTGAGTTCTACCGCGCCGCCGCTACAATGGAGCCCGGTTCTGATGAATACAACGAAGTGTTTGAAACTGCCGTGCGCATGTATCCCAACGACCCCGTTGCCAACCTCAATGCCGCCAATACAGCTATGGCTGCCGGCAACCTGACCGCCGCAAAACGCTATCTCGACCGTGCCGGCGACGACCCCACCGCAATCTATGCCCGCGGTATTCTTGCTGCTCTTCAGTCTGACTACAACGAGGCTGCCGGTTTCTTTGCTCAGGCTGCCCGTCTCAAGGTCGCTGATGCTCCCGCCGCTCTTCAGTCGGTTCAGCAGATTCTCAAATATGATGGCGACGGCTCGTCAATCGTTATCAAAGAATACTAATCATCGAAAAAAATAAAACATAATAGACCTCTAAACTGTATGAACACATTTCGTAAGCTTTTAAGCGGATTTTTACTCCTTTCGATGTTCGCCGCTTGCTCCGACGACATTGCTGATAAAAAGGGCAACGAAATAAATAAGGGTGAATACGATCCCGACGGATCATACCTTTCGCTCGATATTTTGATGCCCGATGGTCGCAGACCTTTCTCTCGCAGTGAAACCACCGGCGATGGTGGCTCTACTGCCGGCACTGAAATCGGTAGTAATGAAGAAAACACGGTGTCGAGTGCGCTGATCGTACTTGCTCGTCAGGCTAACTATGGCTTTATCGCCGCCGGCGAAGTCCGTGCTTCGGGATTACAGTCTTTAAATATGACTACCGGTACAAGCTATCGCGCTTTGACCCGCATCTACAAGTCTAACCTCGCTGCTTACTACGAAGACCGCACCGACTTGACCGTCAACCCTCAGGTTTATGTCTTTGTTTTCTGCAACCCCAATAAAGACCTTGTTGACCTTTTCCGCTATGGCGAAACTGCCGACTACAATAACACACTTTGGTTAGACGCTACTGCCCGTGTTACTCAGGGGCTTGACGGTACCACCGATTACAACATGGGCATCTGGGGCGCAAATTCGTTCTTGATGAACAATGTTTCTCTCGAAATTCGCGGATTGCCCAAGACTCTCGTTGAATGGGAAGCTTACAGTACTTCTGACAATCCGTTCCACCTTTCTGATTTTAATGACACAAAAGATAACCCCTACACTACTGATGATCTTCCCGACAATAGCGAGAACAGTCAGGGTGTCGGTGGTGCAATCAAGGTTGAACGTTCGGTGGCTCGTCTCGACTTCAAGGACGGTAGCGACCTTGGCAATGCTAAATATCATGTGCTCTATCATGCTCACAACGGTGTCTCTCAGGATGGTTCAAATGGAGAGAAACCCGAGCCGCTCATTGACGTTCAACTCTACACAATGTGTCTTGTCAACATGTGTAACAGTTTCTATTATGTCCCTCGTGTAAGTAACAACGGTCGTAACCTGCCGACTACCTCAACCGGCACCAACAACAATTTGAATATCTGTGGTAATGAAAAACCGGCTACCCACGATCCAAACGGTGGCTATACAGGCGGTAACTATGTTGTCGGTCCCTATTGGAACCCTTATGTTCTGACCGTAACCTCAAACTTTACCAACTATTTCAACTATGCCTTCTTTGAAGACAATGGTTCTTTCAACGTCGATGTCTTGGCATCAACCCGTTGGGGTGTTTATAATGTTATGGATGTTGCTAATGGTACAGTAAAAGACCAATATGTTAATAGCGAGGAAGGTATTGCGCAAGGCGATTACAGCGTTTGGCGTTATATCACAGAAAACGTTATTCCCGGCGGTCCCGATAACCAGCAGAACGGTATCTCAACCGGTGTCGTTTTCAAAGCCCGTCTGCTTGGTGGCTCGTTCTCTCAAGATGATGCTTTGAACGATAATTCTACCGAGATTTGGGAACGTGACACCTATCGCCAGATTGCAGATGTCCTTAACGGTGATTCATATACTCTCTCTGATGGTAAGGTATATCCCCCGATTCAGGGCAATACTCTTAAAGACCCCATTTTCTACTATACCGATGGTAAAATTTACATGAACTGGCGCCACTTGCGTCAGGCTGCTATTCAGGCGGCTTGTACTCCGATTTATACCGACGGTGTTATTTCAGGTGTTGAAATCAACCGCTCCAACTCTCTCTATCGCACAGTTTATGGTGATGGCGGTATCCCCGATGGAATGGTTTACATCTATGAAGAAGACGGTGTCATTAAAACCTACAAGATCCCGACCGACGACCGTCAGTACAGCCCCAATTGCTCTGACTACAAATGGGTGGCATGGGATGCAGCCGGTCGAAACGACGACGAACTGTTGACCGCCTTCCGCCATGAGGTTACTTCTTACGACGTTACTATCTATCAGAGTTCGGTTCACACCAATCCTGTCACCGGCGAGAAGATCCCCGGTTACTATTGCTACTATTACTACTGGAACCGTCATAATGACAACAACCTGAACGGTATCATGGGCCCTATGGAGTTTGCCGTTGTTCGTAACAATGTTTACAAACTTTCGGTTGACAAGATAACCCGTCTCGGTCACCCCCGTATTCCCGATAACGACCCCAATAACCCGACTCCTGAAACTCCCGACGAAACTGCCGAAGTATATCTCGATGTTAATGTTCAGGTTATGCCTTGGGCGGTTCGAATCAATAGTATCATATTCTAAAAACAGTTTCTCACCCTCTTTTTCACACAATTGTTTTAATCGAATCCAATGATTAATTTAAGACATACATTCAAAAACCTGCTTGCCGCTGTGGCTTTAACTGCCTTGGCTGCTTCGGGCTTGTCTTCGTGCGCGTTGATCAACGATGACCTCGATCCATGTCCCGAGGGCGTGAAACTTCGCTTTATCTATGACTACAACATGGAGTTTGCCAACGCTTTCCCAGCTAAAGTCGATTGCTTGACTCTCCTTGTTTATGATGAAGCCGGCAATTATATAAAGACCGTCACCGAGACCTCTAAAGTGCTCGCCGACGAAAACTGGCGTATGACTATCGACCTCCCTGCCGGCAAAACCTATCGTTTTGTCGCCTATGGCGGTCTCGAATGTGGCTCATCGTCGTTCCATTTTGTTCAGACTCCCGCCAAAGGCTCTAAAATCACCGACCTCGAGGTAGCTATGAATCAGAACTGTATCGATGCCGACCCCGGCGTTGACCTTCATAATCTCTATTATGGCGAGACAACCGTTACGATTCCCGAAGGTGAACTCGACTACACTGCCGGTACCGTTCCGATGATGCGTGACACAAACACCCTCCGCATCCTTCTTCAGAATGTTGACGGCACTCCCTGCTATGCTCAGGACTTTGATTTCCAGATCAACACCGATAACACACTCTTTGCTTGGAACAACGACTTGATTTCCGTTACAGGCGGTAACTTCTATAAGCCGTGGGCTGTTGGTCAATCTTCGGTCGGCACCGTCGGTGGCGAAGATGAAGTTTCGCTCGCCTTTGCCGAGTTCTCGACTTCTCGTTTTGTCGAGGGTATCCCGACACGCTTTGTCGTGACTGAACGTCGAAACAACAGTGTTATTCTTGACATCCCCTTGGTTAACTATCTCCTCCTGTTCAAGAGCGAGAAATATAAAGATATGCCCGCTCAGGAATATCTCGACCGCGAAAATCACTGGGATGTTATTCTGTTCCTTGACAATGGACGTTGGATTGATGCCTACATCGTTGTCAATGACTGGATTGTAAGACTCAACAAAACCATAATGTAATTATGAATGAATTCTTTCGTTTACGCTTTACCGCTTTGGTAGCTGTTGTTGCCGCTCTGTTGTTGGCAATGACTGCTTGCGACGACGATATTGAAGTTAATCGTTCAAACAGCGGTTTTGTCAAGATAAGACTGAACGTCGATAACGGGAAAAATTCCGCTCAATCACGTGCCGGCAACAAAGACCCTAACGGTTTCTATGATCCTGAAGGTGACTACGAAAACATTTCATCTCTGCGCATTTTGATTATCCACAATATTCAAAACTATAACGTGGGCGGTGTCACTCAGTATATGGGTGGTGTCGAGGTGAATAAACTTGTCTCGACCGCTCCCGACGGTACGCCGTTGGTTGATAAACTTGAGTTTATCGTCGAAAACAATCAGGATAAGCGTTTCTATCTGATTGCCAATGAAGATGCTTTGCCAAACCCGCGTCCGACCCAATACAGTTCGACCCGTCAGTTCCTCGATTCTTATGTCGAACAAGGACAGGCTAACTTGGCTCTGCTTGAAAACTGGGTTGTCGAGGCGCCTCATTCAGGTTCCAATCTGACCGGTGCCATTTTTTCTGATATCGATAATGGTGTTATGTTCCCCGGCATCCCGTTGACCGAACGTTTTGATATTCCGATTTCAGGTACTCCGGTTACTGTATCGACAAATGACGGTCAAAGCTTGCCCTCTATGCTTGAGGGTGAGGCTATTCAGGTTAACCTATTCCTGACTCGTGCCGCTGCTAAAGCCCGATTCAGTTTTGAAGTTGATCAAAACTATTATGGTAGAGATATTTCAGTCGTTGCCGTTCGTCTTGAAAATCTTAACTATACCGAATATGTCTTTCCCCGTGAAACCGAATATTATCCGAGTAAGTATATCGACGGCGACGGTGGCGAGATCTTCGTCAACTATGTTCCTGATGCAAAACGTTGGATAACTGATTTCACTACCTATCGAGAAGTTACCGAGCAGGGTCCCGGCGTGTTTACATATTACCCCCTCACTCTTTCCAAACCATTGGAAATCAAGGCGGGTAGCACGTTGTCTAATGTGGGTCCGATATATTTCCCCGAGGCAAAAGGTCGCCCCGGCGATGCCAAAACCCAAAATATCGGTGTCAGCCTGCTTTTGTCGGGTACAAACGAATGGCTTCAGGCAAAATATCTTGGCGGCCCGTCAGGCAATGTGCTTACCATTGGTGACCTGCAGGCTATTGCCCGAAATACATTTCTTGATATAGATATCAACTTTGGTGAGGCAGGGATTACATGGCGTGCAAATGTTGCTCCTTACAACACTCAGGAACTCAAGCCGACTTTCGGTTGGAAACCTACCCAAAGTGACCCTAATCAACCCCAAGAACCGGGTGAAAATTAATAAACCAATCATAAATCCTTTTGATATATGATTAAAACTATCAAAAACATATCACTCTCCATTGCCGTCGCCTGTGCTGCCGTTTTCTCAGCATGCGAGGATAACATCCGCTATGGTGAGGAGGTTGGAGAAGGTGCTGCCAAAATTGAAGGTACAATTCAATTTAAGAGTTTTGCTCCCGCGCTATCGCGCTCTAACGGTAACTCGCTTGACGAACTCAAGAGTTTGAATGTCTATGTCTATAACGAGGCAGGTACCGAACTTATCAAGCAGGCTCAATTTACTCCCAATGGTGGCGGTTTGACTGTTACCAATAACAATAATACTGCTCCCGAAGGAGCTACAAATCCTCAACCCGGTCCGACTAATCGTGGTACTTTCAATCTCGGTCTCGACTATGGTAAATATAAGATTTATGCTGTTGCTAATGCCGACATGACCGATAGAGACGTTTCAACCGAAACTGCGCTCAAACAAACCACTTTCCAGTGGGACAGCAACAATATTACTAATAATGGTCAGATGTTCGGATGGTTCACTGAGCGTGGAACCGGAGCTAATGCCAACAACGTTACCGAAAACTCTGATTACAACGCCCCCGTTATATCAATCAACCGCTCGAATATGCAGCTCACTGCATGGCTCGTCCGCCTTGCTTCTAAAGTGACTGTCGCTTTTGACGGTACAGGTTTGAATTCAGGTGTTTACATCTATATCCACGACGTTTCTATCCGTCAGATTCCTCTCTCGTGTGCACTCGGTGTTGTAAACCACCCTACCGATACGACCCAGATCACTTCGGCCAACTATGATGCTCCTGTCGAGACTCCTACTCAGGTTCTATGCTATAATACAGGAGGTTATACCAATGATTGGACAACTTACGACGTTGAAAATTACCGTGATTGGCTCCGTATAGATAATAATACAGAAGCAGGATCTACAAACCATTTAAGTTCTGACCCTTCTCTTTTCTTCTTTGAAAATGTTCAGGGCGAGTATAAAGATGATCCTCACAAAGACTGGTATGACAAGAATCAAAAAAGAGATAGCGTCGGTACTAACATCGAGCCGGGCATGAATGACTATCGAGATAATGTCAAATGTGGTACATTTATCGAGGTGCAGGCATATTACCGTCGTACAAACCGTCCTGTGACATACGGAGCGATACGTTATCGCTTTATGCTCGGTCAGGACACTGAATACAACTATAATGCGCTCCGTAACTATCATTACAAAGTAACTCTTGGCTTTAACGGTAATGCAAATAACCCCGACTGGCATGTTGAATATCGCGAGCCCGACCACGAAATCTTTGCCGATGAAGTTTACGTTCCCTATTCATATAACACATACGTTGACTACCCCATTACTATCACCGGTAGTGACCTGCAGGGTCTTGAAGCCGAAATCATTGAGAATAACTGGGGACCCTATCTTGAGGGTGCGCCACAGGAAGCACCTGAAGCCTCGTATGGTTCAACAAACTTTAATTTGCGTACACTTGAGTTTGTTTGGTGGCGTGATTTGTTTATAAATAGCAGTGGTGTGAATACAAACGTTAATATGAACACTGTTTCATTAAACGGTGCTAATCCCGCTTTTGTAAATACCACATCCAACTATCTTTATGGTCGTCACCCCGGTTATAATCAGGATGACACCCCTCAGCGTACCTATCATCTCGACTATGAAGGTAACAATATTGCATCTGATCCTTATCTGGTTACCCCGATTTGGGCAGGTTTCCTTCGTTTGCAACAACCTGAGGCATATAATGATTTCAATGTAAAGATTCCAGCCTATCTTTATCGAAACCTTGATTGCACGGAATCTGATAACTATGGTGGTTGTGTTACAAATTCAGCAACAAATAATCTTACGAAGTCTCGAAATGTCTTGAATGCATTCCGTAATTTTTATTTTGGCAAGGCAACCTCGCTTCTCAATCAGGGTTCTGATGAATCTGATATTATCAATAGAACTAATTTGAGCAAACGTACGTTTGAGACTCTTAATGCCGACCAAGATGAAGTTACCTATGGTGCCGGAACCCGTAACCAATATACTCTCATCAGAAACAGAGATAACAAAGGAAATACGATCTCAACGACTATTGTCCTGAGACTTTGGACTCAGCCAAAGTCAATGTGCGGTATCTCGGGCTTCTCGGGTAATAATCCATACGAAGATTATCTTCGTAAAGCGGTTATTCGTTTCACTGCTCGATTCCGTGACAATACCGTTGTCAGAGACGTTGATGTGTTTCAGGCGCGACGCATGATCAACCCCAAAGCTGTTTGGCGTTCTCATGCCAAACCTCAGCAAAATGGAACATACAGCGGTACCCCTGACCCGTTTACTGTAACTCTTTATCAACGTGATATTTCCAACACTGCCAACCTTTCTAAATTTAATGCTCTTACATCTCAAGGTGCTTGGAGTGCGTCGATTACTCAGGGTAATGAAGATGGATTCATTACGCTCGAAGCTCTGGGCTCGGCTACAGGTGGCGGCACGTCTATCACGGGAAAAGATAATACAGAGATCAACTTTAAGATTAACTTTACAAAGGCGATTGCTGCCAACGAAAGTAAGTGTGCCATTGTTGAGGTAAGGTATCATAATAATTCGTGCGTCCATAATATTTATGTCCGTCAAGGTTATCGTGAACCGGTTCAGTTGAACACGAATGGTACTTATTGGAGTAGCTTTAACGTTTACTACTTTGAAGATGCAAGAGGAGCCAATCCAACTGCTGTATTGACTACCAATCCTTTGGCGTTCGGCGGTATGTTTAAGCGTGGACATTTAAACGAGGCTATTTCTGTTTCCAATATTTCAGATAATACTGCGGCATTCGGTCCTCTTGCCGCACCGGGTTCCACTCCGTTCTCGTTTAATGGCGGTGAGCCACCTGCTCAATGGTCAGCTATAGCTGGATCTACATTACTCGGTCAAAATGCAAACTTTAAGAAGCGTATTATTGTAAAAACAAATGGTCAAAATAAGAATTATCGAATAGCAAGCCTCAATGATTACCGAACGTTGATTGATAATGATTTTGGTATTGGAGTTCTTTATGGCGACGGTGCCACTGCTCCGGCAACTACTACTACTGATGCTTTCGGTTATATGGATGGTGATAACACTACTATTTCATCTAAGCAAGGTATGCGTGGATTTATATGTTATGACTCAGAGCCAGGTTCAGCTGAGCACATTTTCTTCCCGATTGGTACAACCGGTATGGGGCGTCGTACAATTCAATTCCCGGAAAATCCAAATCAGCGAGGAGTTCTTCGCTATGGGTCAGTTTATTGGAACTTGAATACACGAGCTCAGGATCAAAATTCATGTCGTCCTGTTGCGGTGAATATGAAAAATGCTCCAGGAGCTATCTATTGGCTTCTATCAGATACTTTTGAAGGTACCACCTATTATGCTTGGGATATGAACTTCTTTGATCTCAACTTTAATGGTACAACGAGTGATGTAGTTATTAGAACTGATCAAGGTGGTGGTGGCGACGCCCTCCCAATCCGTCTCGTAACAGACAATCCATAAAATAGAATCTAAAACTCTCTAAATAAAACCGACGGGTGAATAAATCAATTCATCCGTCGATTTTTATTATATAATCCCCCCCAAAAAATCCTCCTCCCGTTCCCCCCGTCCGCAATTCGACAGCAGAACAGTAGAACAAACGGAGTCGGCAGGAGTTGTACCACATAGATATGATATCTGTATTATATTTATTTTTTTCGTAACTTTGCGAAAATATATAATATCGAAATTTTATGAAAGCTGATGAAATAAAGAATCTGTTTGATAGTTTTGAGTCTATCGCCCTTGATTATGAAGGTGTTGAATGCTGGAGCGCCCGCGAGCTTGCCTCGGTTATGGGCTATGTTCAATGGCGTAACTTTCAATTAATCATCGAGAAAGCCAAAGAGTCAGCTAACAATGCCGGAGAGGAGGTCTCGTACCATTTTGCTGACGTCAGCAAAATGGTTACACTTGGCTCAGGCGCTGAGCGTCAGATAGATGACGTGATGTTGACACGCTATGCTTGCTATCTCGTGGCGCAAAATGGCGACCCTCGTAAACCGGAAATTGCATTTGCTCAGAACTATTTTGCGGTTCAGACCCGACGTGCAGAGCTTGTACATCAGAGGCTTCTCGATTATGAACGAGTACAGGCTCGTGCAAAATTAGCAGAGACAGAACATCATCTTTCAGGCGTACTCTATGAACGTGGCGTTGATAATAATGGGTTTGCTGTTATTCGTGCTAAAGGTGATCAGGCTTTATTTGGACTCAGTACAGCTATGATGAAACGACGCGTAGGTGCGCCTGAGAAACGACCCCCGGCC
>CAMWIM010000058.1 GCA_947174335.1 uncultured Porphyromonadaceae bacterium
TGAGAAGCAACCATCGAGAAGATTTCGTCGGTTTTGTGAGGAATTTCAATTCCGTTGCGGTCAAGGAAGATAACGAGCATTGTTCCGAGAACGAGGAAGAGCGCAACGACAAAGAACTGAAGCACACCGCTCACAATCATATTTTTCTGACTTTCGCGAGAGTCTTTACAAGCGAGGTTGCGTTGCATCATATCCTGGTCGAGACCATTGGTAGCGATTGCCATAAAGATACCGGCAAGAAACTGTTTCCAGAAATATGAGCCAGATTTCGGATCGTCAAAGAAGAACATGCGCGATGTGTGGTGAGCCTTAACGGCACCGACCATATCGCCCATCGAATAACCGAGGTTGCGTGACACGAAATAGATGCAGAGAACAACCGACATAATCAAGCAGAAGCTCTTCAATGTATCGGTATAAATAAGTGTTTTTACGCCGCCTTGAACGGTGTAGAGCCAAATCAAACCGATAGTGACAATCACGTTAAGGATAAACGGAATATGGAGCGGCTCGCAAACGAGGGTTTGCAAAACGACGCAGACAACGAAGAAGCGGACGGCTGCGCCGAGCATCTTGGATGCGAAGAAAAACCAAGCACCGGTGCGATAGGTTTTGCGACCGAATCGGTCTTCGAGATAGCCGTAAATAGATACAAGATTACGTTTATAGAAAATTGGCACAAGGACGCCGGCTATAAGGAAATAACCGACAATAAATCCGAGCACCATCTGAAGATAGGCATATCCGTTATTGACAACCATACCGGGAACCGAAACAAAGGTTACACCTGAAATCGCGGCTCCGATCATTGCAAAAGCGACGAGAGGCCAGGGGGTGCGTCGACCGCCTGAAAAGAATGTAGAGTTATCGCTTTTGCGCGAAACAAAGTAAGATATTGTGAGCAACAGCGCAAAATAGCCTGCGATCGTCAATATAACTGCTAATGGACTCATTTTAATTAAGGTTGATTGGTTTATATAATTTAACGTAGTGGAATTCAGACTGCAACCTGCCCTGGAATATGAGGCTGGGGGTTGTAATCTTCGAGTTTGAAATCTTCAAACTCGAAGTCGAAGATGCTTTTGACATCGGGATTGATGACCATGCGGGGCAACTCGCCGGGTGTGCGCGAAAGCTGCAAATTAACCTGGTCAAAGTGATTTTTATAAATATGAGTGTCTCCAAGAGTATGGATAAATTCACCGGGCTTCAGTCCGGTAACCTGAGCCATCATCATGGTGAGCAATGCGTATGAAGCTATGTTGAACGGTACGCCAAGGAAACAATCGGCACTGCGCTGATACAACTGTAGACTCAACTTGCCGTCTGCGACATAGAACTGAAAAAATGCGTGGCAAGGGGGCAGATTCATATTGTCAAGGTCTCCGACATTCCATGCACTGACAATGATGCGACGCGATTCAGGATTGTTTTTGATTGTTTCGACCGCTTGAGTTATCTGATCGATAAAGCCGCCGTTATAATCGGGCCACGAGCGCCATTGATAGCCATAGATATGACCGAGATCACCCGTAACAGGGTCAGCCCATTCATTCCAAATGCGAACGCCGTGCTCCTGAAGATAATGCACGTTTGTATCACCCTTCAAGAACCAAAGGAGTTCATAAATTATAGACTTGAGATGGAGTTTTTTTGTCGTCAACAATGGGAATCCTTTTGAAAGGTCAAACCTCATCTGATAACCGAAAACACTTCTGGTGCCGGTGCCGGTGCGGTCTCCTTTATCCACACCGTTGTCCATTATATGGCGAAGTAGGTCGAGATATTGTTTCATGCTCCAAAGTTAACCTATATTTTTTTAATATTCAAGATAAGATAAAATTTATTAAACTTATTTAAGAATCGAACATGACGATTTTATTGTTAAAATAATGTAGCCTTGTCATAAAAAGGCGTCATGTTTTCAACTGTTCCTAATTCATAAATTAAAATTCATTAAACAGTAAACCGACAACAGAAAAAACAGATAAAAACGACAATAAAACTGCAACAATGGATAATAAATCAACAAACGATACAGGTGGAGGCAAACTGACGATGTCTCCGACCGACAAGAAAAGTGTATCAGGCGCAATCGTCGGGAATGTGTGTATTCTTATAGCAACAATATTCTGGGGTATGAATGTGGCTGTAACCAAAGCTCTTATACCCGACTGGATTACTGCCGACGGAATCGCCGCAGTCAGATTGATTGGTGGAGCCGGACTGTTTTGGCTCGTGTCAATCTTCATTAAAGACAAACCGATTGAACACGAAGACTGGCTGAAACTGTTTCTCGGCGGAGCAATCGGATTGTTCTTGTTCATCTTCCTGTTTGTTACGTCGCTCAGGTTTGGAAGCGCGATTGATATTTCGATTATCATGACCCTTCCGCCGATATTTGTAATCGTTATGGAAATCATATTTTGCAAACGTCGACCGGCAATGCTTGAATATTTAGGCATTGTGGTGTCGTTTGCAGGTGCAGCCTTCGTAATTGCATCAAACGGCTCGGGAAGCGGTTCAGGCAGCAATCCTCTGCTCGGCGATTTACTTGCGATCGCATCAGCCGCCTGTTATGCTTTTTACCTTTTCATTCTTGAGGGTCCGACAAAAAAATATCGTCCTTCAAATATGCTTCGCTGGGTATTTCTTTTTGCGGCAGTTCCGGCTTTATGTCTTGTTCCGGGGATGAAGGATATGCCTATCATGTCAACCACCGACGCACGTCCGTGGATTGAAATTGGATTTATTCTTCTCTGTCCGACTTTTATCGCTTATTTTCTCGTTCAGCCCGCAATCAAACATATCGGGTCAGAGCTTGTGTCAATCTACCAATATCTCACACCCGTATTTGCGACATTGACAGCCGTTTTGATGGGTATTGGCAAATTGCATTGGACTCAGGTTGGGGCAATGATAATCATAATTGCCGGTATGTTACTCACCAACCGTGGAAAAAATGTCAAGCCTGCAACTTCAAACGCGGGAAGCGGAAAATAATCGACAAAATCACCATCACAGCCAAAGCCCACGGGTAATAGAGATATATCCACGGTTCGGCGGGAGACAATCCGGCGAGCGCAGTGCACAACAAGGTTTGCGCCCCATAAGGAATTATACACTGAGCGATGCACGAGCATGTATCAAGGATACTTGCAGTCTTGAGCGGTGAAATGCCAAATCGCGTCGAGAGCTGCTGAGAAAGTGAGCCGACGGTGATAATTGCAACGGTGTTGTTTGCAGTGCAGAAGTTCACAAGCATGACAAGAGCACCGATTGCACCTTGTGCACCCCTCTGCCCTCTAATTCCTCGGGTCAGCACCTGCAAGATATAATCGATTCCTCCGTTGAATTGTATCAGTCCGAGCAAGCCCGAGGCAAGCAACGTTACTATTATCAAGTTGCCCATCGAGTCGATGCCGGCTCCCATAAAACCGAACAGTGACATCACGTCAGCTCCCGAAATTATCGCAACTATAATTGTGGATATGATTCCGCCAAACAATACGATAACCACGTTGATTCCGGCTATTGCCATTATAATCACGCTGAGATAGGGCAACAGGAGCAACAGGTTCGGCATGTCATTAATGACCACGTTCTCGACAACCGTACCACGAGCGATATAAATACCGAGTGTGATCACGGCCGCCGGTAAAGCAATCCAGATGTTGGTTTTGAATTTGTCACCCATCTTGCAACCCTGCGTGCGTGTCGCTGCGATTGTCGTGTCAGATATGAATGAGAGATTGTCACCGAAGAATGCACCCCCAAGTACAGCAGCGATGAACAGCGGCACTGATGCGTGTCCGGCGATCGCCATATCCACTCCGAGTGGGGTCAGAGCCACAACCGTACCGACCGAAGTTCCGATTGAAAATGAAATGAAGCAAGCTGCTACAAACAATCCGGGCAAAATGAAATGAGCCGGCATATATCTCAACGCAAAATTGACTGTCGCATCTACCGATCCTATCTCTTTTGCAAGATTGGCAAACGCTCCGGCAAGTATGAAAATCCATATCATATACAGGATATTTGTCGAGCCTGCCGATTTTGAAAAAACCTTGATGCGTTCTTGAAGAGGTCCGCCGGTAATGACAACAGCCCAAACTGTTGCCACCAGAAATGCCACAGCCAAAGGCATCTTATAGAAATCGCCTATCACAAGTGAGACAACAAGATAGAAGACCATGAAAACAAGAATCGGCGAGATTGCCAGAAATCCTTTTTTGAATGTGATTGGTTGTGATTGGTTATTTTGCATTGAAAATGGTTTGATTGATTACATAACAAGTTCGGCAAACAAACGATCAAATTCTTTGTCGAGATTATCGGTTTTGCCGGGGTGAACTTCAGAGGAACGTATACACGCCGAACGCACGGCTGTCAACCAGCGGAAACGCTCTTCAACCGGGAAGTCAGCCATGCCGGTTGCACGATCGGGCGACGGCTTACTCAGCTCAACAAACGAAACCAATTGTCGTTCAAGCATTTCAGGTGTGAGTTCAGCGCACTTAAGTGCATTAATACGCTGATTATCAATATTATAAGCGAATTTAATCCACTTTTGACGCTTACACATCATAATCAAGCCAATATTAACAAACTCCTGACGGGCGATATCGGGCATAAACCTTATGACGGCATATTCATAAAGGAAGTTTTGATCGGTATTCATTGGCTTGATTTACAAATATTTGAGAGTTTTCGAGACGTGTTTTGAGAAATTCGGAATAGACCCTGCGAATTTCATCGGGATTTGAGTCGGGCGTGTAGTTGAGCCATTCATCGGGGAGCATTGCAACAATACGGTCAATTCCCTCGGGAGTAATCAAACGATGCATCTCTTTATCGACCTCATCGAGTTTGGATGCACGCGACAACATTGCATGGTTCTGACTGTAGGGGAACGGCGACATCGCAGCCTTTACATGGTCGCTCCACGAATGGTGGAAGTATAAAGATGCGCCATGATCTATCAACCATGTTTCGCCATGCCAAACGAGCATATTTGTATTTTTGACTGTGCGGTCGATATTGGTCAGGAATGCATCGAGCCACAAAATTTTCGAGGCTTCTTCAGCCGAAACTTTGTTGGCATATGGGTCGAGGGTGAGTGCGCCGGCAAGGAAATGCAAACCGAGATTTAGTCCGCGGGACGCTTTCAGAAGATCCTGAATTTCCTCGTCGGGTTCGGTACGACCGAAGTCTTCATCAAGGTCGAGGAAGACGAGTTCGGGAACGCGCAAGCCTACAAGTCGGGCAATCTCGCCACCGATTAATTCAGAAACGAGAGCCTTAGATCCATGTCCGGCACCACGGAATTTTACAACATATTTGAATCCGTCATCAGCTTCAGCCAATGCCGGTAGCGACCCGCCCTCACGAAGCGGAGCAATATAGCGGGTAACATTTTGATGTCTTAATTCTGTATTCATTTGTTATCTTTATTTTCCATCAGAGCATCTTTGATAATACGTGCTTTTGCAGGTCCGACAACTTCGGCGATAGCATCGGTAGAGGCGAGTTCGATTTGCTTTACGCTCTTGAATTTCTTGAGTAATGCCGTGCGCGTAGCCTCGCCGACGCCCTTTATCGAGTCAAGCCGGCTGACGGTCTGAGACTTAGAGCGACGGTCACGGTGATGGGTAATACCGAAACGGTGAGCCTCATCGCGAAGATGTTGCACAACACGTAACGACTCACTATTTTTATTAATGTATAAAGGTACCGAATCGCCGGGAAAGTAGATTTCTTCAAGACGCTTGGCAATTCCGGCAAGTGCTATTTTACTTCTCAAACCGATTGCATCAAGAGCTTCAACCGCTGCACTCAGCTGTCCTTTACCACCGTCAACGATCACCAACTGTGGCAATTCCTGTCCCTCTTCAACAAGTCGGGTATATCGGCGGGTCAGAACTTCTTTCATTGAAGCAAAATCATCAGGTCCCTCGACAGTTTTAATATTAAAATGTCGGTAATCTTTTTTTGACGGTTTGGCATCTTTGAAAACAACGCACGACGCCACGGGATTTGTACCCTGAATATTTGAGTTATCAAAACATTCGATATGGCGTGGCAATTCCGACAAATGAAAGTCCTGTTTCATCTGTTCCAGAATTTTTTGAGTACGCTGTTCGGGATCGGCACGTTCGATATGCTTGAGGAAATCGAGTTTACTTTGTCGGGCATTGCGTTGAGAAACATCAAGCAAATGAGCTTTATCGCCACGAACCGGAACCACAAATGTAACGCCGTCAAGATTAATTTCGGGAGCCTCAGCAACAACTACCTCCCCAAACTTGACATCGAGCGAAGTTTGAATTTCGTTCATGGCAAGTGGCAAGAGGTCAACAGCCGATTCGTCAAGACGTCGGCGATAATGAAGCGTCACACTTTTTACGACTGCACCTCGGCGAACATGCATATAATTAATGTAAACATCATTTGAACCATCGTCATCGATACCAAAGACATCAATCTCGTCAATCGTAGTTGACACAATTACACTCTTAGACTGGTATCGTTCTATTAATTTGTATTTCTCTTTGATTTCCTGAGCTTGTTCAAATTTAAGTTGCGAGGCATAACGTTCCATCTCCAATTTAAGATAGTCCATCAACTCTCGGGTCTCACCACGCAAAATCTGTTTGACATTTTCTATATACGTTTTATATTCTTCAGGCGAAATGAGTCCTTTGCAACAGCCCAAACAATTTTTCAGGTGATATTCAAGGCACAGCCTGCCTTTACCACGTTGAACATATTCCGGTGTAATTGGGATACGGCAGGTTCGAATCGGATACAGATGCTTGATCAAATCCAAAACAGTTCGTGCCATTTCGGTGTTTGTATATGGTCCGAAATATTTTGAGCCGTCCTTGATATGCTGACGAGTCATAAACACTCGCGGATATGTTTCATTTGTCACAACAATCCAAGGATAGCTTTTATCGTCTTTCAGAAGAACATTATATCGTGGCTGATATTCCTTAATCATTGACGATTCAAGATTAAGCGCATCTTGCTCGGTCGGGACAACGATATATTTCATATCGGCAATTGCCCGAACCAAAAGATTTGTGCGGAGCGAATCATGTGTGCGATTAAAATAAGACGATACCCGGCGTTTAAGATTTTTAGCCTTACCCACATATATAACCTTACCCTCGGAATCAAAATACATATAGACTCCGGGGGTATCAGGCAATATCGAGATCTTCTCTTTTAATTCTGCCGATTTTCCTTTATCATGTTTAGCCATATCCGTAAGGCGATTTAAGGGGGCTTATTTAAAAAGACACCTTTGACACGCAATCATCGACCGCGAGCCAAAGGCATTCTACGAGACAATATACCTTAGTACTTGATGAGTGAAGACACCTCAACATCGGCCGGTAAGAGATCACGACCGCCAAGAGCCGAGAGTTCGATGATGAAGTTTATATAAATCTTCTTGGGATTCATACTTTTCACAAGATTGTATGCAGCCAACATTGTTCCGCCGGTGGCAAGAACATCATCGTGCAGCACGACAATATCATCTTCAGTGATTGCATCGCGGTGAATTTCAATCACGTCAGTACCATATTCTTTTTTATAAGAAGCCGAGATCGTATCAGCAGGCAACTTGCCCGGTTTGCGAACCGGAACAAAACCGGCACCAAGTTCAAATGCAAGAATCGAACCACCGATAAAGCCTCGCGATTCAATACCGACAACCTTAGTCACACCTTTGTCGCGATACAACTGAGACAAATCCCAACCGATTATGTGCAAAGCACGGGGGTCTTTAAACACCGTTGTCAAATCTTTAAACACAATGCCCTTTTGAGGGAAATCTACAACGTCGCGAATTTTAGACTTAATGTATTCCATTTTTAAATTAACTATTTTATAGAGAGTTGCTATTTATTTGTTCCACGTGAAACATTATCTACCCAAAAGAAGAAGCAAAACATTTATATCACTCGGAGACACTCCGGGGATTCGCTTAGCCTGTCCGACAGTCTCGGGGTTAATCTTGGCAAGTTTTTGTCTTGCTTCGGTCGAAAGAGCCGAAATAGATTCATAATCAAATTTATCTTTAATCTTTAATTCTTCAAGTCTTCGAAGTTTATCAGCGGTTTGTCGCTCACGATCAATATAACCATCGTACTTAATCAAAATTTCCGCAGCCTCTACAATCTCAGACCTACGGACATCATCAATTTGTACGATTTGGTCAGCCAAAGGCTTTATCATCTTAGCCAAAACCATAATATCAAACTCCGGACGAAGTATCAGGTCATAAAGTTTCAGACCCTGCTTTAGAGGTGCGTATCCGTTATTTTCCAAAATAGGATTAATAACAGATGTCTTTACCGAAAAATCCTTGCAGAATTCAATCAAATCATCACGTTGCCTGATTTTTTTCTGAAGCAAATCCATACGGTTTTGATCAGCAAGCCCGGCAGCGTATGAACGCGGTGTCAATCTAACATCAGCATCATCCTGACGTAATAAAATACGATATTCAGCCCTCGAAGTAAACATTCGGTATGGCTCATCAACACCTTTGGTAACGAGGTCATCGATCAGCACACCGATGTAAGCTTCATCACGACCAAGAACAAATGGCTCCCTGCCACTAATTTTCAAATGAGCATTCATTCCGGCAATCAAACCTTGCCCGGCAGCTTCCTCATATCCGGTAGTTCCGTTAACCTGACCGGCGAAATACAACCCCGATATAAGCTTTGTTTCAAGAGTGTGATTTAATTGAGTCGGGTCGAAAAAATCATACTCAATTGCATACCCGGGACGGAAGATTTTCACACTTTTCAGAGCAGGGATTGTCTCAAGAGCTTCAAGCTGAATATTAATCGGCAACGACGACGAAAATCCGTTAAGATAATATTCTGTCGTATCAACGCCCTCAGGTTCGAGAAACAACTGATGTTCTGTTTTGTCGGCAAACGTTACAATCTTTGTTTCAATACTTGGACAATAACGGGGTCCTATACTTTGAATCTGACCATTGTAAAGTGGCGAATCAGGAAGACCTCGACGAAGAACTTCATGAGTACTTTCATTAGTATAAAGCATAAAACAAACCTTTTGAGGCAATTCGCGCTTAACATCGGGCAAGAATGAGAACTTATGAAAGTCGTCATCACCGGGCTGCGCCGTTGTCATGGAAAAATCAACACTTCGACTATCAATTCTGACAGGCGTACCTGTTTTCATTCGTTCTGTCACAAAACCCAATTCACGAAGTCGAGCAGTCAGACCGGTTGATGCCGGTTCGGAAATTCTACCACCATGCAATTGAGTACGTCCGATGTGAATCAATCCGTTAAGAAATGTTCCGGCAGTCAGAATAACGGCATTAGCTTTAAATTCAACACCAAGCGCCGTCTTTACACCTTTAATTGAATTATCCTCAACAATGACATCAACAACATCATCCTGCCACATTGACAAATTTGGTGTATGCTCAAGCGTATCGCGCCAAATCTTGCTGAAAACCATACGATCGCTCTGGGAACGAGGGCTCCACATTGCAGGGCCCTTTGATCGATTCAACATTCTAAATTGAATTGCCGAACGATCAGTAATGATTCCCATTTGTCCGCCCAATGCGTCAATCTCGCGCACAATCTGACCCTTGGCAATCCCACCGACAGCCGGATTACAGCTCATCTGTGCAATTTTATTCATGTCAAGGGTTATAAGCAGAGTGTTGCTACCCATTCGAGCAGCAGCAGACGCAGCTTCACAACCGGCATGACCGGCACCCACAACAATTATATCGAAATCAAAATTCATACATTAGAAAGTTCACTATACAGCGTCAAAGCATCATCTTCATTTGCCTCCATAATCTCACGTTCGCCGGGACCTTTATCGTTGATTCCACACAAATGTAAAACCCCATGGACAATCACACGCAAAAGCTCTCTTTGAAAGGGTTGAGAAACAAGTTCGGCATTTGTCTTTACAGTATCGAGAGATATATACATATCCCCTCTTAAAAGCTTGCCGCGAGTATAATCAAAAGTAATAATATCAGTATAATAATCGTGTTCCAGAAAACGTCGATTAACATCAATTATTGTTTCATCATCACAAAATATATAGGTCAACTCACGGGCTGCAAAACCGTGACGAGATGCAACCTCCCCAATCCAACGTTCAACAAGTCCGAGGTCAAGCGATGGCATTTCAACATCACCTTGTATCAACCATTGAAAAACCGTATTCATATTGAGATGATTTAACTTGCAAATATACAAATAAATCTACTTAAAGGCAACAACAATTCTTAAAATTAAGACAAAAAAAACGGTTTAGCAAATAGCTAAACCGAAGTTAAAATGTTGCATATCAATAAATTACTTAAAGAATATGTATGCTGCGAAAATTCCAGCAATTGACCCGCAAATATCAGCAAGCAGAGCATACGAAACAGCATATCTTGTTTTCTTAATACCAACACTGCCGAAGTAAACAGCTAATACATAGAACATTGTATCGGTACTGCCCTGAATTGATGCCGAAACTTTAGCAACAAACGAATCAACGCCATAAGTATTCATCAAATCGACCATCATACCTCGCGATCCGCTTCCGCTCAAAGGTTTCATCAAAGCCGTCGGGAGTGCAGGAACCCATTCTGCATTAAAGCCCATCGCACTTACAGCAGAAGCAAACATGTCAGTAATGATATCCATTGCTCCCGAAGCACGGAACATGCCGATTGCAACGAGAATAGCCACAAGATAAGGTATAATCATCACAGCCGTCTTAAACCCGTCTTTCGCGCCATCTATGAAAGCGTCATACATATTAACATGCTTCATCAATCCGGCAATTATAAATGCAACAATGACAGTAAACAAACAAACATTGGCAATAAAACCCGAATATAGCTGTACCTCTTCTTGATTCAATCGGCTGAAAAACCAAACGACACCACCTATAAATAATGTCATTCCGCCAAGCCACGCAATCAAGACAGGATCAAGCAATTTAATTCGCTGTTTGATGCACAATGCAACAATACCCACTAATGTCGAAATAAATGTCGCGAGCAAAATGGGTAGAAAAACGTCAGTCGGATTTGCAGCCCCCGCCTGAACACGATACATCATGATTCCGATGGGAATAAAACATAGACCCGACGCATTCAGAATTAAGAACATAATCATTGCATCGGTAGCAGTATCTTTCTTCGTATTAAGCTCCTGAAGTTCCTTCATTGCCTGAAGACCTAACGGGGTTGCTGCATTGTCAAGTCCGAGCATATTGGCTGACACATTCATAAAAATCGAACCCATCGCAGGGTGACCTTTCGGAACGCCGGGGAAAAGTCGACAGAAAAGCGGACTGATCATTCTACCGAAAAATCTTACAACACCCGCTTTCTCTCCGATCTTCATCAGACCCATCCAAAGAGCGAGTACCCCCGTCAACCCGATTGAAATTTCAAAGGCAGTACCAGCCGACGAAAAAGAAGCCGACATAATCTGACTCCAAACTTCCATATTGCCACCAAAAATGGTTTTACCAATTGCAACAACAAAAGCAATAAGGAAAAAAGCTATCCAAATGTAATTTAGTACCATAATTTGGCAAAGGTACGGAAATTTTTCAATATATTTGTCCTAAAATAATCGATACATAATAATTTTTTCTATTTCATCAAAAATCTGTTACAACAATTTTAAACATAACAACCTATACTTTAACAATTTATAGAAAGTTTAACCCTCTGAGATTTTAATAGAAAAATTTATGTCAGATATTTCATCAGAAAATTACGAATAAAATGAGTAAAATTTGGAAGTCAGAGATAAACAATGCCGGTTCGACAGAAAAGGCAAAAATACTAAGCCGATTTTTTAAAACCGGGAAAGGCGAGTATGGCGAGGGTGACATCTTTGTCGGAGTCACGGTCCCGGCAAATCGTGAAATTGCAAAAAAACATTTTGAGGCAGATTTCCCAACCATAAAATCGATGCTTGACTCCACCATACATGAACACCGGCTTTCAGGACTTCTTGCTCTCGTACAAAAATATAAAAAGAAAAAAACCGAACGTGCAGAGATCGTCAAGTTCTACCTGACCCTAACTGACCGCATCAACAACTGGGATCTTGTCGATCTGTCTGCTCCATATATTCTCGGCGACTATCTCAATGAAAATTATGACGAAACAATTATCAAGAAGCTGAGCAACTCACCATCAATTTGGGAACGACGAATTGCAATTGTCTCCACTCTAATGATGATTCGCAAAAACAATATCCGCCTCGCATTAGAACTATCAGAAAAATATTTAACTGACACTCACCCGCTGATTCACAAAGCAACAGGATGGGTACTTCGTGAAGTCGGCAAAAAGAACCAACAAGTATTGATTGACTTCCTCGATAAAAATACTTCGATAATGCCGAGAACCGCCCTGCGATATGCAATCGAACGTCTCGACAAAGAGACAAGAACACATTACTTAAATATACCACGCCAAATTTAAATCAAACGGCAATGACAAAGAAAATAGTAACCGCAAATCAAAATATAAGCGAAACAAATAAAAACCTGCTTGAAAGTCTGTCTGAAGAAGTCATTCCATCAGAAGCAAAAGTAATTTACAAAGGACGCAACACCGTATATACAATTCACGATAATGGCAGATACATTAATATAAAAGCTTTCAAAAAACCGGCTTTCCCTAACGACTATATCTATACAAACTTTAGAAAAAGCAAAGCTCGCCGTTCGTTTGAAAATGCACAGAAACTTATCGAACTTGGAGTCAAAACTCCCCTGCCAATCGCTTATATTGAAATCAAAGAGGGTGCGAAACTGACAAGAAGCTACTACCTCAGCGAGCAAATGGATAACCTTCAAACCGTCAGAGACTGGAGCAAATTCGAGTTTTCAGATAAACTCCTTGACAGTCTCGCCGCGTTCATGAAAGAACTGATTGATAAAAAGATATACCATCGTGATTTCTCACCCGGCAACATTCTGTTTGAAAAGACCGATGACAAATTTACATTCTATCTCGTTGACTTAAACCGCATGGAATTTAATGTCACTGACCCAAAAAAAATGAACAGAATGTTTCGCGCCATTACAACTAACCCCGATGAAAACCAAGACCTTGCCCGGCACTTTGCAATTGCCTCAGGATTAGATATTAACGAAACACAAAAAATGGCTGCTAAACAACTTCAAAGCTACCTAAACGAAAAAATACGAAATGGCAAAATAAAGAAATTATTCAAGATTAAATCATCTCCAAAACCACAAAATCTTGTATAACTCGGCTTGGAATTAAAAAAAAGAATCAAC
This sequence comes from uncultured Porphyromonadaceae bacterium, assembly GCA_947174335.1. GTDB lineage: Bacteria > Bacteroidota > Bacteroidia > Bacteroidales > Muribaculaceae > CAJUPY01. The sequence goes on from CAMWIM010000058.1 coordinate 13,351, forward strand.
CAAAAGTAAAGATACATTTAAAACTTCAAACAAAACGGACAGCAGAAACGCACTTTCGAATGATTTTTGTAAACAAAAAAGTAAAAAATAATTAATAGGGAAAATTTTCCTTAATTTAATTAGCATAACCCGAAATTTCTCACTATCTTTGCACAAATTTTACAAATTAGATTCAAATTAATCCATATTTTATAATTAAATCATTTCAAAAAATGAGTACAATCGATTTATCAAAGTATGGCATCACCGGAGCTAAGGTGATCCACAACCCCTCTTGGGATCAACTGTTTATTGACGAAACCAAACCCGGTCTCGAAGGCTATGAAAAAGGTCAGGAAACTGAACTTGGCGCGGTTAACGTAATGACAGGTATCTACACCGGACGCTCTCCCAAAGATAAATTCTTCGTAATGGATGACGCCACCCGCAACTCTATTTGGTGGACTACCGAAGAATACAAAAACGACAACAAACCTATCACTCCCGCTACTTGGGATGCCCTCAAAGCTATCGCTGACAAAGAGCTCAGCAACAAAACACTTTATGTAGTTGACGCTTTCTGCGGTACTAACAAAGACACCCGTCTTGCTGTACGTTTCGTTATGGAAGTTGCTTGGCAGGCTCACTTCGTTACAAACATGTTTGTACGTCCTACCAAGGAAGAACTCGACAACTTCACTCCCGACTTCGTTGTTCTCAACGCTTCTAAAGCTAAAGTTGAAAACTGGAAAGAACTCGGCATCAACTCTGAAACTTGTGTAGCTTTCAACCTTACCGAAAAAATGCAGCTCATCATCAACACTTGGTATGGTGGTGAAATGAAGAAAGGTATGTTCTCAATCATGAACTACTACAATCCTCTTCGCGGCATCGCTTCAATGCACTGCTCTGCTAACACTGACCTCAACGGTGGCAACACTGCTATCTTCTTCGGTCTTTCAGGTACAGGTAAAACTACCCTTTCAACCGACCCCAAACGTCTCCTCATCGGTGACGACGAACACGGTTGGGACGACAACGGTGTGTTCAACTATGAAGGTGGTTGCTACGCTAAAGTTATCAACCTTGATAAAGAAAGCGAACCCGATATCTACAAAGCTATCCGTCGCGATGCACTTCTCGAAAACGTTACTGTTGACGCTAAAGGCAAAATCGACTTCGCTGATAAGAGCGTGACTGAAAACACTCGTGTTTCATATCCTATCGAACACATCGAAAAAATCGCTCCCGGAAGCCACGGCCCCGCTGCTAAAAACGTTATCTTCCTTTCAGCTGACGCATTTGGCGTGCTTCCTCCCGTGTCTATCCTCACTCCCGAGCAGACTAAATACTACTTCCTTTCAGGATTCACCTCAAAACTCGCAGGTACTGAACGTGGTATCACCGAACCTACTCCTACTTTCTCAGCTTGTTTCGGTGCTGCATTCCTTTCACTCCACCCCACCAAATATGCTGAAGAGCTCGTTAAACGTATGGAACAGAGCGGTGCTAAAGCATATCTCGTAAACACCGGTTGGAATGGCTCAGGCAAACGTATCTCTATCCGCGATACTCGTGGTATTATTGACGCTATCCTCGATGGCGCAATCCTTTCTGCTCCTACCAAAGTAATTCCTATCTTTGATTTCGTAGTTCCCACCGAACTTCCCGGCGTAGATCCCAAGATCCTCGATCCTCGCGATACTTACGCTAACCCCGAAATCTGGAAAGAAAAAGCTGACAAACTCGCTGAAATGTTCATCAACAACTTCAAGAAGTTTGAAAACAACGCAGCCGGTAAAGCTCTCGTAGCAGCTGGTCCCAAGCTCTGATTTAACCTATAATCAAGCATAAATAACGAAAGCCGTCCCAATCGGGGCGGCTTTCATTTTTATATCCATATAAATAGGAGCAAAAAAAGCTGTCTCACGACAGCTTAGTTCCTTAATAAACCAATCATTATCACATTTCTTGCAATGTAGAGAAACTTTGTTTGTCTCTCTATATAACTATAACAACAGGCGTTCAAAAAAGTTCACAATAATGTAAAAAAATAAATCCCATACTCGTCAAGCATGGGATTTAATCATTATGCTAATGTCTGATTAGAATTCGGCGTTGTTTGGTGTACGCGGGAAAGGAATTACGTCACGGATGTTTGTCATACCGGTCACGAACAAAATCAATCGCTCAAAACCGAGTCCAAATCCCGAATGAGGCACTGTTCCGAAGCGGCGTGTATCAAGGTACCACCACATATCTTTCATCGGAATATTGAGCTCCTCAATGCGTTTCAGCAACTTGTCATAGTTTTCCTCGCGCTCCGAGCCGCCGATGATTTCACCGATTTTGGGGAAGAGGACATCCATTGCACGAACGGTTTTGCCATCCTCGTTCTGCTTCATGTAGAATGCCTTGATTTCCTTGGGATAGTCGGTCAAAATCACAGGGCGTTTGAAGTGCTCCTCAACGAGATAGCGTTCATGCTCGCTCTGGAGGTCAGCCCCCCAGTAAACAGGGAACTCAAATTTCTTACCCGACGCTTCAAGAATTTTGACGCCCTCGGTATATGGAAGACGTACAAATTCCTGACTGATAACACCTTCAAGACGTTCAATCAGTTCTTTGTCATACATATCGTTCAAGAACTGAATGTCATCGCGGGCGTTGTCGAGAGCAAATTTGATACAATATTTAATGAAATCTTCGGCAAGATTCATGTTGTCGGTGATATCATTAAATGCAACTTCCGGCTCAATCATCCAGAACTCGGCAAGGTGACGCGGAGTGTTTGAGTTTTCGGCACGGAATGTCGGACCGAAAGTATAGATTGCACCGAGTGCGGTTGCCCCAAGCTCCCCTTCAAGCTGTCCCGACACGGTCAGCGCAGTTTGCTTGCCAAAGAAATCTTCGGAATAGTTGACTTCGCCATTTTCGTCCTTCGGAATCTCTTTAAGCGGAAGAGTTGTCACCTGGAACATCGCTCCGGCTCCCTCGCAGTCGCTTTCAGTGATCAACGGAGTGTTGAGATAGTAGAAGCCACGTTCGTTAAAGAACTTGTGGATAGCGTATGCCAACACACTGCGAACGCGGAATACCGCACCAAAGGTGTTGGTACGCATGCGCAAATGGGCTTTCTCGCGAAGGAATTCGAGAGTGTGGCCCTTCTTTTGAAGAGGATATTGTTCGGGGTCGGCAGTACCGTAAATTTCAAGTTTATCAGCCTGAATTTCGGCAGTCTGACCTTTACCCATAGACTCTACAAGACGACCTTCAACACAGATTGCCGCACCGGTTGTAATCGGTTTGAGCTGCTCCTCGTTGAACTTAGCCATATCAAAAACAATCTGTATATTCTTGATAGTAGAGCCATCGTTCAAAGCCACAAATTGTACTTGTTTGTTGCCACGGCGGGTACGGACCCATCCTTTTACACAGACCTCATTGCCAATCAGCTTGGGGTCAAATATATCAGCGATAATAGTACGTTCCATATTAAAATCTTTACTTATTCAAATGAACCCATTTTCAAGTAATTAACCTCTTCCTGAGTGAGATAGCGCCAGCGACCGCGGGGAAGATTTTTCTTGGTCAGACCTGCAAAATAAACGCGGTCGAGTTTGGTCACATGATAACCGAGCGATTCAAAAATACGGCGAACGATGCGGTTACGTCCCGAGTGAATCTCGATACCTGCCTGGTTGCGGTCGGTTTCGGTTGCATAGCTGATTGCATCGGCATGGATAGGTCCGTCTTCAAGCTCGATACCGTCGGCAATGCGCTGCATATCTTCTTCAGAAATATCTTTGTCGGTCCAAACATGATAGATTTTTTTCTTTACATATTTGGGGTGAGTGAGTTTTGAAGCAAGGTCTCCGTCGTTGGTCAACAGAAGCACACCGGTTGTGTTGCGGTCGAGACGTCCCACGGGATAGATACGTTCGGGACATGCACCCTTGACAAGATCCATGACTGTGAGACGGCCGTTAGGGTCATCGCTTGTTGTCACACAATCTTTAGGTTTGTTGAGAAGAATGTAGCACTTGCTTTCGAGTGCTACAACCTTTTCGTCATATTCGACAACGTCGCTGTGGCTGATTTTTGTACCGAGCTCAGTCACAACATTGCCGTTAACTTTCACGAGACCCTGCTGGATAAATTCGTCAGCCTCACGGCGCGAGCAAATACCGGCATTTGCCATGAACTTGTTCAGACGAATCTGTTCGTTTGGATCGGGTATCGGCATTTCATATTCGATGCGTTTTGGACGGGGTACAAAGCTCTTGCCCGGACGGGGTTGCTGACGGTAACCGCCCTGCTGGTTACGCTGTTGATACCCACCCTGACGTTGCTGATAACCGCCTTGCTGACGCTGCTGGTAACCACCATGTTGGTTGTTACGCTGTTGATAACCGCCTTGCTGACGTTGCTGATATCCGCCCTGACGCTGTTGGTA
>CAMWIM010000059.1 GCA_947174335.1 uncultured Porphyromonadaceae bacterium
TAGGACGCAAGATTTTCATTCTTGAAAGAGGAGTTCGATTCTCCTATGGGCTACTGAAGGAAGCTGAAAAAGCTTCCTTTTTTTATATACTTTTTTTCTATATTTATTGAACTGAGATATTTCAAATTTAATAAATATCTCATATCTGTTATTTTGTTAAAAAAATAAATATATAAATCTTTATTTATCATCAGGTTGTTGTATCTTTGTAATGTAAAAAATAATTTTAAATGAAATCATTTGAAGAACTTGGCGTTGACCGTCAGTTGCTCGACGCAATCAAAGATATGGGTTTTGAAAACCCGATGCCTGTTCAGGAACAGGTCATTCCCCATTTGTTGAACAGCGATAACGATGTCGTTGCACTCGCGCAGACCGGTACAGGTAAAACCGCCGCATTCGGTCTGCCTGTTTTGCAACGCATCGATGCCGACAACAATACGCCCCAGGCATTGATTCTGTCCCCTACACGCGAACTCTGCCTGCAAATTGCCGGCGACCTTGCCGACTTCTCAAAATATATGCCCCAAATCAGAATCATTCCGGTTTATGGCGGGTCGAGCATTGAAAGTCAAATCAGATCACTGCGTGAAGGTGCCCAAATAATCGTGGCGACACCCGGACGCCTGATTGACCTCATCAATCGAGGTGTTGTAAAGCTAAAAAATGTCCATACGGTTATTCTTGATGAAGCTGACGAAATGCTGAACATGGGATTTCTTGATTCACTCAACGCAATTCTCGAACATGTCCCCGATGAACGAAAAATGCTCATGTTTTCGGCTACAATGCCTAACGAAATCAGCCGTATAGCCAAGCGATATATGCACGACCCCATAGAAATCGTGGTCGGAACCCGCAATGAAGGTTCGGCAAACGTGCGACATATATATTACATGGTTAATGCGCGTGATAAATACCTGGCACTCAAGCGCATCGCCGATGACAATCCCGATATTTATGCAATTATCTTCTGTCGCACGCGTCGCGATACTCAAGAAATAGCCGACCAACTGATTACTGACGGATATAACGCTGATGCACTTCATGGCGACCTTTCCCAGCAACAGCGTGACATAGTGATGAAAAAATTCCGTGACCGTGTCATCTCCCTTTTGGTTGCGACCGACGTTGCAGCCCGTGGTCTTGATGTCGACGATCTGACCCATGTGATTAACTACGGTTTACCTGAAGATACAGCTGTTTACACACACCGTTCGGGTCGTACGGGTCGTGCCGGCAAAACCGGTGTTTCAATCGCAATCATCCACTCCCGTGAAAAAGGTCGATTGAAAGAAATCGAACGTATAATCGGCAAGAAATTTGAACGCAAAGATGTTCCGACTCCCGAGCATATCATTGAAAAACAGCTTTATAGCCTTGCCGACCGCATCGAACGTGTCAAAGTCGACGATGCCGCAATGGAAAAATATACACCCGGTGTCATCAAAAAACTCGGGTGGCTCTCAAGCGAAGATTTGATCAAGCGAGTTCTGTCGCTCGAATTTAATCGACTTCTGAATTACTATAAAGATGCTCCATCGATTGACTTTATCGACGAGAAATCAAAGGGTAAAAAAGAACATGACGCGCCCCGCAGTGCAAAAGAAAAAGACCGTCGCACAGCCGAAAAAGGTATGGAACGAATCTATATCAATGTTGGTAAAAACGATGGCTTCTATGCCGGCAACCTGATTGAGATGCTTAATAAAGAGATTAAGGGACACCGGGTTGACGTCGGTCGAATTGACCTCATGCCCGGCTACTCGCTTTTCGATGTCAAGAGTGCCGATGCACGACGTGTGGTTGACGCATTGACCGGTGCTGATTTCCTCGGACGCCGTATCTTCTCTGAAGTTGCCAAAGAAGGTAAGGACTACGCCAAAGCTGCTGCTCGAAAGTCAAAAGACAAGGAGAGAGGCAGAAGCAACGACCGACCTCGTAAAGCTAAACGACCAAAACGCAAAAATTAACTTATAATGAGATTTAAAAACTCTATCATATTATTCTTTTTATCGGTTATAGCCCTCCTCCCCCCTACAACCGCTATGGCTCAAGTATCGCCTGCAAAGATTTTTATTGATGCGCCGCAGTCTCGATTTCCGTTTCTATCAAAAATGAAACGAATGGATATGGTGGACTATTTTAGCGGAGGTATCAGCCGTGCATCTGAGAACTTGCTCGGTGGCAAATCGCGTATTCTTGAAATGACTCCCGATCATATCAAAGTTGAACTTGTTGAGGGCGGTGTATCGACAACCTCTTTAATACCTGTTGCTTATGGCAAAGATTCGTTGATTGTTGTGGTCTCAAACGTGGCTACTCCGGCTCCCGACGGAATGATTTCATTCTATACACTTGACTGGAAACAGATCGACGGAAAGAAAATTTTTGTTGAGCCGACATTTGACGAGTGGCTTTCTGCGGGAATTGACAAAGAAATTAGAAAAGAGGTTCGCGATGCGGTTCCATTTGTGATGGCTGAGTATTCGTTTGACCCGCAAACCAAAATTTTAACGCTGAAACAAACTGCCGATCAATATTTGCCCAAAGCCGATTATGACAAAGTAAAAAATCATTTGGTCAGCGAATTGAAATATCGCTGGACAGGCAAGAAAATGGTTAAAATCAAATAATAATGCCCGATACAGTCGATTCATATCTGACACTATCTCAGTTTAACAGCTTTGTGGCGTCGCTAATTCAAGTCGATGCCACTGCCGATGTGTGGGTCACGGCTGAAATCAGCGATTTTAACGTGCGTGGCGGTCACTGCTATCTCGAACTTGTTGAAAAAGACGATACATCCTCAACCATCGCACGCGCAAGAGCAATTATATGGGCTAATAATTTTTACAGAATAAGGGCTTTTTTTGAACAGGAAACCGGTCAAAACCTTCAGGCAGGAATCAAGATAATGGCACTTGTGTCGGCATCATTTCATCCGGCATACGGTTATTCGCTTATTATCAGCGACATAAACCCACAGTTTACAGTCGGTCAGATGGTGCTTCAGCGCAAGCTCATCATTGACCGTCTTACCGCCGAGGGTGTCATTGACATGAACCGCGAATTGCAGTGGGCTGTTCCATCAAACCGCATCGCCGTTATTTCAGCTCCCGGAGCCGCCGGCTATGGCGACTTTTTAAGCCAGCTGCTCGGCGGAGGAAGCCGATTGCGTTTTTATGTCGATTTTTTCCCTGCCATTATGCAAGGTAAACGCGCGCCCGAATCGATTATAGGTGCCCTTGACTGTATCTCGCGCGATATTGACCGATATGACTGCGTGGTGCTTATCCGTGGCGGTGGCGCAACCGACGATCTGGCTTGCTTTGAAGACTACGAATTAGCAGCCAACATCGCTCAATTCCCTATCCCCGTGATAATCGGCATCGGGCATGAGCGTGACATAACACTCCTCGATTACGTAGCCAATATGAGGGTAAAAACTCCGACTGCAGCCGCTCAATGGCTTTTGTCACGCCAAGAGGCTTTGTTATCAGAACTCGACCGTCTCTCCGAGTCAATCGTAGCATCAGCCCGCTTGGCAATCGATCGAGGACGTGATACTGTATCACGTTTCATTTTAGGATTATCAACCGGGGTTAATCGATTGATGACTCCCGAACGCAGCCGGCTTGACATTATGGCTGAGAAACTCAAGACACTCCCCGTCGCTGCAATTTCTCGCGAAAAAAACAATATTGAATCAATTAAAAATTTGATAGACGCTCTTTCGCCCCAAGCAGTTTTGAAACGTGGCTACACCATCACCCGCCGAGCCGGAAGCGCAATAAAAAGTGTCGGTTCGGTCAGCAATGGCGACCTGATTCAAACAATATTTTATGATGGCGTCGTAACCGGCAAAGTAACTGAAATTAAACCCTCAAATAAATCTGAATGATGAAAGCTCCCGATAAATTGACCTACACAGAGGCAATCTCTGAATTGAAACAGATTCTTGAAGAAATGCAGTCAGAAAACTGTGACATCGACCGTCTGACCAAGATGACAACCCGTGCCGCGTTGCTCATCGAGGAATGTCGCCGCCGACTCACCGCCACCGATGCCGAATTACAGCAGATTCTCGATCGTCTGACAAACGTTTAGCGGTATATAACAGATTATTATTCTGATGTTAATTCTTTATAAATTTGCATGGATTAACATCAAAAAATGTACCTTTGCATCTGTTTTATACCGAACTTCAATGTATTATCACATATTCTAATAATTATAATTTTTAACGACATGAAATTTTCCCATTTCACTATGTTATGTTTGACTTTGACCGGAACTATGGCGACTTCGTGCTCGGGTAACCGCGAACACCTCAAGAGCCTCGATAAAGCCTATGTCAATGATTCTATCGCTCCCGGTGACGATTTCTATACCTACGTCAATTACGGATGGCAAAAGGCTCACCCGCTCACCGGCGAATATTCACGTTACGGACAGTTTAACATCCTGACCGACGAATCGGAACGCCGTGTAAAAGAGATTGTAACCGGTCTCGCCGACCAAAATCCCGAAGAAGGCAGCGTTGCTTTTAAAGTTGCAACCATCTACTCTCAGGCAATGGACTCTGTGCGCCGCAACAACGAAGGCGCAGAGCCTATCAAAGCCGACCTCGCCAAAATCGAGTCGACCGACCACGACGGCATGTACGACCTCTTGATTTGGATGCACACCAATTATGGCAATCCATTTTTCGGTGCCGGTCCGATGGAAGACATGACCAACTCTAACCAATATGCAATGTATGTCAGCGGTGCTCGTCTCGGTATGGGCGACCGTGACTACTATCTTGAAAACGACGATCGCAATACAAACGTGCGTAACGCCTACAAGAAGCTTATCAAAACACAGATGATGAATGCGGGTTACAACGAAGCTGACGCCGACCGCATCGTTGACAACGTAATGAAAATCGAGACATCTATCGCCGAGAAAACCCGCACCCGCGAGGAGAGCCGCGACATCACCAAGATGTATAACCCCTACAAAACAGCCGACCTCGCAGGTAACTTCAAAAACGTTGACTGGAATTCATATTTCAAGACAACTATGAACATCGACACGCCTGATCAAGTCATTGTTACCGATCCCGAAACACTCAAACGCGGTGTTGAACTTCTCGGATCACTCAACGACCGTGAAATCAAAGACTACTACCTTTGGAAATATGTTAATCAGGCTTCAAGCCGTCTCAGCGACAACTTTGCCGATGCTAACTTTGAATATACCAAAGTGTTGACCGGTGCACAGGAACAGCGTCCCCGCTGGAAACGTGCGCTTGGTGCGACTGAAGGCGCCCTTGGCGAAGCAATCGGACAACTTTATGTTGAAAAATACTTCCCCGAGTCATCAAAACAATATATGCTCGGTTTGGTTGAAAACCTCCGTGTAGCTCTCGGCAAACACATCGACGAGCTCACATGGATGAGCGACTCAACCAAAGCCAATGCCCACAAAAAACTCGAAGCCTTTACCGTTAAGATCGGCTATCCCGACAAATGGAAAGATTACTCGACAATGGAAATCGATCCCTCTAAGAGCTATTATGAAAACATGCACAATGTTTCAATGTGGCATCAGGCTGAGGAATATACCAAATGGGGCAAACCGGTTGACAAAACCGAATGGGGTATGACACCTCAGACCGTCAATGCATACTACAACCCTATGGCTAACGAAATCGTGTTCCCTGCCGGTATTCTTCAAGCACCATTCTTCGACCCCGAAGCATCAGATGCTGAAAACTATGGCGGTATCGGTGTGGTTATCGGTCACGAGATGACTCATGGATTTGACGATCAGGGTCGTAACTTCGATGCTGAAGGCAACATGAAACCCTGGTGGACCGAAGCTGATGCCGAGGCATTTACTGCTCTCACAGATAAACTCGTCGCTCAGTTTGATTCAGTTGAAATTCTCCCCGGAATGTATGCCAACGGTCGTTACACACTCGGCGAAAACATCGCTGACCAGGGAGGTCTTCGCGTTTCTCGCACTGCCTTCCTCGATGCTCAGGCTAAAAAAGGTGTTGACATCGAATCTGAAGCCGCAATGATTGACGGTTTCACCCCGATGCAAGTTTTCTATATGAACTATGCCAACATCTGGGCTAACAATATCCGCGAAGAAGAAAAACGTAACCGCACTACAAGCGACGTTCACTCGCTCGCTGAAAACCGCGTTAACGTAACCCTCCGCAACATCGTTCCCTTCTTTGAAGCATTCAACATCAAAGAAGGCGACAAAATGTATCGTCCCGCCGAAGAACAGGTTATCATCTGGTAATCCCATCCAATCAAATTATTATTTCTCAATCTTATTGAGACCCTGAATAAAATAAAACGAGGGTGTTTCAAAAGAGGCATAGCCTATAACGAAACACTCTCGTTTTTGTAACTTTCTACAATTTATACATTAAATCTTCTACATTTCATACATTGAAACGTCTACAATTCATACAATAAATCTTCTACATTTCATACATTTTTATTTTAAAATTTTGTAAATCAACAAATTATACACCGACTTGGATGTGGGTAAAATGTCATTACCATCTTTTATGATTTACTGCATGTGTATAGGGAAATAAAGATTACATATCAACAGGCTTCCAGTCACTAAACACTATATGGTCTGGTGCCATTTTTTTATTATAACTACCGCCAAAAAGACTTTCTCCAATCCCAATACCCCACTCAATGGTTCGTTCGTAATCACCATTCAAATCATAGAGTTTGCATGTGTAACCCCCATAAGTCGGATGTGATTCTTTCGATTTTCTAATGACATTTCTCCCATAATTGCCTTTACCATACTGATAGGCACTCCTTATTTTACCATCAGAGAAAAAGTTACAGGAAAGATATAATGTTTCAGAATCATATAAATAAGACTTTATACTCTCAATAATACCATTAGAATACCATGTGAATACATTTAAATATTTAGGTTTGCCTTTGTCATAGACAATCTCCCATTCTCGATGACCTTTATTGTCTATTGCAAATTCTAATTTGATTTCGTTCGTGTATTTATGATTACAAGTATAACGTTTCCGTGCTTTATCATATGTTATATAACCCCACAGACCTTCGTTTATTTCCTCTGACGGATTAAAATATTCAACATGTCCCTCATATTTAATATAGTGATTTCGATGCTCAAATTGTTGCGCAAGTTCTCTCGCCTCAGACGGGTTTAGGCAATCCAATACACGTTTTTTTTGAGAGTCGGTCAAATTGAACTTATTAAGCCAGTCACCTTTTTCTTTGCTACCATCTTTAAAATATGTTGTTCCATCACCGTAAAGTTGAGAAGAACCATAGCCAATTGACTGCGATATATCTCCCTCAAATCTATCTCCATTGGGATATTTGAATACGCCTTTTTCTATCATTGTGGAAATAGATTGGACGTCTGACCCTTCTTCTTGTTTAATTTGATATTTTATAGGACCTTCAAAATAGTTTCCGTTTTGATAAGTCCATTTAGTTAGATAGCAATGTTCAAGAAGTTTTCCATAATTCCAGTAATTATCCTCTGATAGAGAGCCATCGTCTTTAATGAATAAAGTAATATTTGATATATTATTTTCGTTATTATTGAAATCTTGAGAATATATAATCTTACCATTTTCGTGACTTAACGTAATTCTCTTAAGACCGTTAGCCAAATTGCTTTTTTGTCCATACAGTGTAATTAAACGGATAAGACTATCTTCTTGTACAGGCTTTACCCTTCCTTTAAATATTGTTCCATCTCCCCATTGTATTGTTACACCATCATTTGCTTGGAGTAGGATTTGATTAACTTCAAAAGAATCATTATCATTGAAGGAAATTCCTGGAATTTCAGCGGAACAATATGAAATAGATTTTCTCTCCGTATTGTTCTTTTTAAAATAAAGAGTGTTAACATTTTTCACGCTTACTATTACAGTACGATCCTGAGATAAACTTTCTAAGTATGATATTTTGTCTCTTGTTATTCTTAAAGTACCTGCTTTTTTAGGCTTATAATTCATGGTAAAATCGTCCATGTTAGAGACATAGAAACTACCATAAATTTTGTTGGTATCTGTTGGTGTTTTTAAAAGCTTTACTCCGGTAATAACTAACCTGTCAGCAGTGTATGAAACCTTTCCTCCCAAAATGAGTTCAGGAGTTGAAGATGTCGTATCATAAAATTTAGCAAATGTACCATCGGCCAGTTTTCCTTTCTCTATAATGCCGTAAATAGAATAATGGTGTGTGGGGAAGTTTATTGATTGTGGAGACTTGGTATTTGTATTTGAAGTATAGGTATTGGATTGATACCACGCTTCTACTTCTTTTTCAATATCCGCGAATTCATTTTGAGAGTAAACTGTAAAACATGTACAAATCAAAAGAAAGAAAAGAAGATGTTTCATGATTTCTTATTTATAAAAATTACCTTGTTCAATAAGATTCAAGCAAATAATTGTTATATTATTTTATGCCATTTTGCGTTTATTGACAAATTGTTATAAATGTTGGGTGTTACAGAATCATTATCTATTAATCTTATGTTCAAGCTGCTTGCATTGGAATAAAGAAATCTCGCTATCTCACCGTGAGCTGTATTTACGTTATTATGTTTTTCCAATATTTTAGCATAACTGGACGGAAAATTTTGTATGAATAGTCGTATGAAATCGTGAGAATCGAATTGCGAACCAAGCTTTGTTAAAATGATTTTAACCTCGTAAATATCCATAGTAATATAAAAAGCCGCGGTCATCCCCTCGTTGGCGTTAATAAATTATTAAAAAGAAAAAGCGCGGGAATCTGTATCAGTTACCGTCCTACGAACAGAGGCTTCTCGCATTGCCCTATTGATGTTGGACGGCAACGCAGAAGCCCACGCATATATATGTATATGACACTTTACAGCGTGTTTCTATCAAAACACAAGCTATAGAGCGAGATATAACATATCCACGGACATCTACCGTTGCTCAATCCTTGACATCAATATGAAATTTTGCGAGAATTTCTGTTCGTCAAGAATCAGCGCGGATAAACGCTTTTTATGTCTTTGCAACCCACCCTCAATACCCTAACGGGGCATCTGCGATTCGGTTAGCATTGCAAAATTACGAAAAAAACAATAATATAGCAATCTCCAATTTTAAAATTTCAGCAAAATTCAATCATAAACATATTCAAAATTCATATAAATATATCATATAATAAATAAAATAGCCTATATTTACATATTATATGATATATTAGCGTGATTTCAAGTGAATCAGAAAAGTTGCTTTATTAAACTTTTCGGGGGATTTTTTATGTTGGTCGGCTTTTTTTTGTAAATTTGTAGTAAATTTCCAAAATTATAGACTGAAAAAGATGCCTTTAGATATTCTCCAAAATGAACAACCTGCTGAAGTTCAACAAGCCAAATTGCGTCTTGGCATTGTTGGAAATGCGCCTGCTTTGAATGCCGCAATACTGCGTGCAATCAAAGTTGCTCCTATCGATTTGTCGGTTCTTGTTGTCGGGGAAAGTGGTACGGGTAAAGAGTTTTTTCCTAAAATTATCCATAATTTCAGTCCGCGCAAACACTCAAAATATATTGCCGTAAACTGTGGTGCAATCCCCGAAGGAACAATTGATTCGGAGCTTTTCGGACACGAGAAGGGCGCATTTACAAGTGCGGTTTCGGCTCGCAAAGGATATTTTGAGGAGGCTGACGGTGGAACAATCTTTCTTGATGAGGTTGCCGAATTGCCTTTGACAACTCAGGCTCGTTTACTCCGAGTGCTTGAGACCGGCGAATTCATCAAGGTAGGCTCGTCGGTGGTCCAGAAAACCAATATCCGTGTGGTCGCAGCCACTAACGTTGATATGCAGAAGGCAATTCGCGAAGGTAAATTCCGCGAGGATTTGTATTACCGACTGTCAGGTGTTCAGATTCCGGTTCCTCCGTTGCGCGACAGAGGGAATGATATCTTATTGCTTGCGCGAAAATTCACATCAGATAATTCGGAGCGTTATCGTTTGCCTGCAATATCGTTTGACGATGAGGCTCGCCAGATTTTGCTTGAATATCGCTGGCCCGGCAACGTGCGTCAACTAAAGAATGTTGTTGATCAGTTGTCAGTGTTTAATGCCGGCGAAATAATCAATCGGGAGACGCTATTAGGCTTACTCCCTGAAAATTCAACGGTTTATACACCGATTCTACATTCTGAAAGTCAATCGTCAGACCACTCTTATTCCCGCGAACGAGAGTTGTTGTTCAACCTGATTTTCAGAATGCAACATGAAATTGACGAACTTCGTTCGATTGTCGATAAGAAAGAAGGCGGTGAAGTTTTAGACGCTCCGGTTTTGCCTCATGTGTCTGATGAAAAAGATGCTGACGTGACAAAGGCGATCATAAAATATCAGCCGACGGTTTCAGATGTTGCCTACGGACCTCAGCCATTTGTAGGAGCATCGGTTGGAGCGGCTCCGACGCTTGAACAAACCGAACGCGAGTTAATAAAATTGGCTCTCGAACGCAATGAAGGCCGCCGTAAGGCCGCCGCCAAAGAGCTTAATATATCAGAACGAACACTATACCGTAAAATAAAAGAATATGATCTGGAATAAAATCTTGAGGTTGTCGGCTTCGTTGCGAATGATTGCGGTTCTGCTGCTTTTGACGGTGGCGGGACAGTCATGTCGCATCAGCTACAAGCTCAACGGCTCAGCTTTGGATTATACGGTATATAAAACCATATATATTGGCGAATTTCCTATCAGAGCGGCGTTGGTATATGCACCCTTGCAACAGACATTTGAACTTAACTTGCAGGACTATATCACTCGCAACACACGCCTACAGTTTACCGATACTCCCGGTTCTGACCTCAATCTTGAAGGCGAGATAACAGGATATTCACTTTCACCTCAGGCGGTTACGCAAGACGCATACGCTTCGCAAACGCGACTGACCATCACAGTCAGAGTTAAATATACCGACGAAAAAAACGAGAAAAACGACGTCGATCAATCGTTTTCGGCATATCGTGATTTTGACAGCTCTCAAATGCTTAACGACGTTGAGGAAGAGCTTTGTACACAAATCTGTAAAGAGCTTGTCGAACTTATTTTTAACGCTACTCTCGGCAACTGGTAACACTTAAATCGAGCAATAATGGATATTAGAACATGGCAAACGGCATCAGAGATTAAAGAATTTCTAACCGAACTCGAAAACGAGTCTATACCTTCGTCAGAGGCTATCGAAGGTGTAAGATCGCTTATGGCGAAATATCCCTTCTTTGAGTTGCCTTTAGCTCTGTTGCTCAAAAACTATCCTGCTTTGTTTGAGGATGATGAGGCACTTCGCAACGAAGCTTTGAAAACAGTCGCCGCCAAAAGTTCTGACCCAGAGGTATTTTTCAAGATGCAAACTCCCGATGCCGAGGTCTTTGAAAACTTCTATCCAAAAGAGGAGAAAGAAACAATGTCAACCGGTGACGCAATCGATGAATTCCTCAACACCTATGGAGAGGAAGACCCCGGCGAATCAGCTCTGTTGGAGCGACTTATATTTAATCCGGTCGGAGATTGGTCGACACGTCTTGAGATTGAAGAACATCAAGACGAGCCTAAGGTTGAAACTAAACAAATAGCCCAACCAGATGAAACTCTCGAACGCATCGGGTCATATATTTCGGCTCATCCCGATAGCTCACGGATGACCAAACAGCGTCGCGACAAAAAAGCAACAACCCAACCGGCGGCTGATACACTTTTGAGCCAAAGTTTGGCAAAAATATATGTAAAACAGCACCGATATGACAAAGCATACGAAATTATAAGTCAATTAAGTTTGAATTATCCGGAAAAAAGTTGTTACTTTGCAGACCAATTACGATTTCTAAAGAAATTGATGATTACACAACAACAAAAAACTACAAACTAAAAGATAAAAATGTACACAGTTATTATCATTTTGACAGTTCTTGTCGCTATCCTTCTCATAGCAGTTGTGCTCGTTCAGAAGTCTAAAGGTGGCGGTCTTGCTTCAAACTTCTCAGGCTCAAACCAGATTATGGGCGTTCGTCGTACAAACGACTTCATTGAGAAAGCGACATGGACACTCGCAGGCGTTATTGCGTTGCTCGCTATCATTTCAACTTTTGTAATGCCCAACAGCGTGGCAAATTCAGGTCCTCGTGTTAAAGCTGCCGCAGCTCCCGTTGTAACCGGTACTGAATATAACACTCAGGCTCCTGTTCTCCCAATAGAGCAACCCGCAACAGCAGATGAAGCTCCGGCTCCCGCTGCTGAGGAGGCTCCCGCTGCTGAATAATAGCGCATCATACGATTTTAAAAGAATATTCCCAATCTTTTATGAGGGAGTTCCCCGGGACTGACGGTCAACCGTTGGTTGACGTGGCGCTCCCTTGAGTTGTTTATAAATTTTTAAACATTATCCCCTGAAAATCAGTTAAACTATAAAACATCATATCAAAACAAATCAAATATTACCGACTTTTCATTTATGATTGAACGCATTGTTATTATCGACTCAGTTGACCCGGTCAGCTTCTATGGCGTGAACAATTCCAACTTTCAGCTTATCCGCAACCTTTTCCCAAAGTTGCGAATGGCAGCGCGTGGCTCGATAATAAAAGTTATAGGCGAGAATGAGGAGACAGCTGTATTTGAGAAAAAAATAAAAGAGCTTGAAGCATATTGTATGCGTCACAACTCGCTCCCCGAGGAGGTAATTATTGACATCATCAAGGGAAACGAGTTTAAAGAGCTGAAAAAAGATGATGTTATTATTTATGGCGTAAACGGCAAACCGATTACCGGTCGCACTCCCAATCAGCAACTGCTGGTTGAGACGTTTACCAAAAATGATTTGACTTTTGCTCTCGGTCCTGCCGGTACAGGTAAAACCTATATTGCTATTGCGTTGGCGGTAAGAGCATTGAAAAACAGGGAGGTGCGCAAAATCATATTGTCTCGTCCGGCAGTTGAAGCCGGTGAGAAACTCGGTTTTTTGCCCGGCGATATGAAAGACAAGATTGACCCATATTTGCAGCCGCTTTACGACGCGCTTGAAGATATGATTCCGGCGGTAAAGCTCAAGGAGTATATGGAGACCAAGGTGATTCAGATTGCCCCCCTCGCTTTTATGCGCGGTCGTACGCTTAACGATGCTGTCATAGTACTTGATGAGGCGCAGAACACCACTACCCATCAGATAAAAATGTTCTTGACACGTTTGGGTATGAACGCCAAGATGATTATCACCGGCGACATCACCCAAATCGACCTTCCGCGAACAACGCAGTCGGGTCTGATACATGCGCTCCGTGTGCTAAGGGGTGTGCCCGGCATCGGTCACGTCGAATTTTCAAAGAAAGACATCGTGCGTCACGCTCTTGTTCAGCGCATCGTTGAGGCATACGAAAATTTTGATAAAGAGCATGAAGTTGAATCGAAACCCGTTGGCGAAGACTCAATCACTCAACAAGAATAACGACTAAAAAAAACGAATCAATAAACTTATAAAACTTAATAAACCCGTTAATCATGGCAACAACTCTTGTAAAAACCGATTTTAATTTTCCCGGACAGACTGCAGTTTATCATGGCAAAGTTCGTGACGTTTATACAATCAACGACGACCTGATGGTGATGATTGCCACTGACCGTATCTCGGCATTTGACGTAATCCTTCCAAAAGGTATACCTTTCAAAGGTCAGGTTCTGAATCAGATAGCCGGTTATTTCCTTGATGCCACAGCCGATATTGTTCCGAACTGGAAACTCGCTCAGCCCGATCCTATGGTGACTGTCGGTTATAAATGTGAAGGTTTCAGAGTTGAGATGATTATTCGCGGTTATCTCACCGGTAGCGCATGGCGTGAATATCAGGCAGGAGCCCGTTCGCTTTGTGGCGTAACACTCCCCGATGGAATGAAAGAAAACGAACGTTTCCCCGAACCCATAATTACTCCGACGACCAAAGCTGAAGCAGGACACGATGAAAATATCTCACGTGAAGAAATCATTGCTCAGGGTATTGTGTCAAAAGAAGATTATGAGACAATGGAACGCTATACTCGCGCGCTTTTCAAACGTGGTACAGAAATGGCTGCTGACAAAGGTCTTATCCTTGTTGATACCAAATATGAATTTGGTAAACGCGACGGCAAAGTTATTCTCATTGATGAAATCCACACTCCCGACTCATCTCGCTATTTCTATGCCGACGGCTATATGGAACGTTTTGAAAAAGGACTTCCCCAGCGTCAGCTTTCAAAAGAGTTTGTTCGTCAATGGTTGATCGACAACGGATTTATGGGTAAAGCAGGTCAAAAAGTACCCGAAATGACCGACCAGTTCTGCAACGAAGTTAGCGATCGCTATATCGAACTGTATGAACACGTTACAGGTCGTAAATTTGAAAAAGCATCAGAACAAAACCTTGTAGGTCGCATTGAGTCAAACGTGCTTTCTTGCCTTGACCAACTCGCTCGCTAATGGAGGTTGGTGCTGAAAAAATAAATCCCTACCACGGCGATTCACGACCGAAAACCGAGCAGGTGCGCGATATGTTTGATTCGATCGCACCTGCCTACGATTTTATGAATCGTGCGATGACATTCGGCGTTGACAAGTGGTGGCGTTCGGTTGCGGTCAATATGATTTGCAAGGAAAATCCGGCTACAATACTCGATATTGCAACCGGAACCGCCGACTTAGCCATTAAACTTGCCGACAAAATCAAGACAGTCCGTGTTACCGGTGTCGATTTGTCGTCAAATATGATTGAAATCGGTCGCCAGAAGGTGGCTCAGCGCAATCTTTCTGACCGCATCGACTTGATGACTGCCGACTGTTTGAACCTCCCGTATGCCGACAACAGCTTTGACTGTATAACCGTAGCCTACGGTGTCAGAAATTTTGAGCATCTCGACAAAGGTTATGCCGAAATGTTCAGGGTTATGAAACCCGGCGGAATGCTTGTCGTGATTGAACTTTCTACCCCGACCAATCCCGTTGTAAAGCCGTTCTATCGACTCTACACCAAGCATATTATTCCGTTAGCAGGCAAACTTGTCTCGAAAGATGTTCGTGCCTACTCCTATTTGCCCGAAAGCATCGCAGCCGTTCCGCAGGGCGATAATATGCTATCGCTCATCAAGGGTGCTGGCTTTAACGATGCTCATTTCAAGACTTTGACGTTTGGCACCTGCTCGATTTATACGGCAAAAAAGCCTCTTAACTAATTAAACCAGCCTACAATCCCGGTCAATGAAAGAATTATTCTCGATATTACGTCGGTTTGTACCGCCTTATAAAAAGTATCTGCTGCTCAATATCTTCTTCAATATATTGGCGGCAATTTTGACGTTGTTTTCTTTTGCAGTAATCATTCCGATTCTTGAAATGCTTTTCAAGGTCAAGGAGGCTGTCTATGCCTACATGCCCCTCGGCTCAGGCTCGCTTAAAGATGTAATTTTAAACAACTTCTATTATTATACTCAAGAGGCAATCAAAATCTACGGACAATCGACAACTCTTGCATTGCTCGCTGTCGCGCTTGTTGTGATGACTGCTTTGAAGACCGGAACAACCTATCTCAGCTCATATTTCGTTATCCCGATGAGGTCGGGAATCGTGCGCGATATTCGTAACTATGTGTTTGACAAGATTGTCGCACTCCCGATATCATTCTTTACCTCTGAACGAAAAGGTGACGTTATGGCGCGAATGAGTGGTGACGTTGCCGAAATCGAAAACTCAATTATGGCATCGCTCGATATGTTCTTCAAAAACCCGATTATGATTATAATCTTCTTGGGTACAATGATTTTCATATCGTGGCAGCTGACCGTTTTCGTGCTGATACTCTTGCCATTAGCCGGCTATGTTATGGGTAAGGTAGGTAAAAAGTTGAAACGAAAATCGCTTGAGGGTCAAAACCAGTGGGGCGTTTTGATGTCAAATATCGAGGAATGTCTTGGAGGATTGCGAGTTATCAAAGCCTTCAATGCCGAGCAGAAGATTGAAGACCGTTTCCATCGCGAAAATCAGGTGTTCTATAACCTGTCTAATAAAATTGCACGTCGCCAGTCGTTGGCTCACCCAATGAGCGAGTTCTTGGGAACGTGTGCAATAGCCATTGTGCTATGGTTTGGAGGCTCGCTGATTCTTGGCGGATACTCATCGATGAATGCGGCATCGTTCATCTATTACATGGTGATTTTCTACAGCATCATCAATCCCGCAAAAGAACTTTCAAAAGCGATGTATGCCATTCAGAAAGGCTTGGCATCAATGGAGCGTATCGATAAAATTCTTGGTGCTGAAAATCCGATTAAAGACCCCAAAGATCCCAAGGAAATAAAAGAATTCAAAGGCGATGTTGAATATTCGGGCGTGACATTCAGCTACGACACCTCATCACAGCCCGTTTTATCTGACATCGACCTGCATATTCCCGCCGGCTCGACCGTTGCGCTTGTCGGACAATCTGGTTCGGGCAAATCAACGCTTGCCGACCTTTTACCTCGATTCTATGACGTTGACAAAGGGTCGATTAAGGTTGACGGGGTTGATGTGAGAGACCTGCGAGTCCACGACCTCCGCTCGTTTATGGGCAACGTCAACCAAGAGGCAATTCTGTTTAACGATACATTCTACAACAACATAACATTCGGCGTTAAAAACGCAACTATGGAGCAAGTCGAAGAGGCAGCACGCATCGCCAACGCCCACGACTTTATCATGGAGTCGGAAGATGGCTACCAAACTATGATTGGCGATCGCGGATGTCGTCTTTCGGGTGGTCAGCGCCAGCGTTTGTCAATAGCCCGTGCCATTCTGAAAAATCCACCATTGTTGATTCTTGACGAAGCCACATCGGCACTCGATTCAGAAAGCGAACAACTCGTTCAGCAGGCTCTTGACCGCCTGATGAAGAACCGAACAACCCTCGTCATTGCCCACCGATTGTCAACAATCCGCAATGCCGACATGATATGTGTTCTCCACGAAGGCCGTATCGTCGAACGCGGCACCCACGACCAACTCCTCGCCCTCAACGGCTACTACAGCCGCCTTGTAGAAATGCAAAA
>CAMWIM010000060.1 GCA_947174335.1 uncultured Porphyromonadaceae bacterium
GCGAGAGTAGTTCGTTCTTTATTCCAGTCAGCGAGCAGAATGTGGCGGTCGCCGTGAGGTCCGACATAGTGGCCGTCGGCAATCGTGCGCTTGATGACAGGATGGTTGGCTGAATCGCGCATAAAGTTGCCGGTGAAGAAAAATGAAGCCTTTAAGTCGCGCTCTTTCAACAGATCAAGGGCATATTGTCCGCCTTCAAAAGCCGAGTCGGCGGTAAAGATGAACTGAACGGTTTTACGACCCGGAACTGTTTTGCTGACTGCACAGCCATACGAGTCAAATGTCCAGACTACATCGTCAGCCGAACGACCTGATGAGCATGTAAAAGTCAGGATTACTCCAGTGATTATTGTTGCAAAAGAAAGAATTCTCATTGTCAATTATTTTGACGCAAAGTTAATGAAATAAAGTGAAAAATAGAACTATTAAAATGAATCCATTTATAGGTCCTGAAACAAATATGTTCCTTATGAGGTGGAATCCTGAGATAAGTGATTTCTCAATTAAAAGGATGAAGGAGTTGTCTGATTATTTAAAATCGGATAAGGGTTGTGTAAAATGGCGCTGGGCAATAAGAGATTGGCAAGATGCAGAAACATTTGATTTATTTGTAATGTTAAGAGAGGGAGCTGATGAAAAGGCTGGAATAATTACGGCAGGAATGTTGTATGGCAACCCGTATAGAGGAGAGGATTGGCGTGGGTCGAGGAAAAAGATGCATTATGTAGATATGATCTCATCAAAAATATCAGACCCTGATGGAGTGCCATTGGTGTCAATTGATGAATTGGTACGACGAATTAGCGATATAGATTGGAATCACGGTCATTGTGGTGTGCTGATGACTGAAGAACAGAAAGAAATAATGTTCGATATTTTTAAGGAAAATATGCCGTATGAATGGACAGATGATTGTTGGGACGACAATTTTGGAGATGAAGAAGTTTAAAAAAGCTTAAAAAAGGTGGTTGAAGTGTTATTTTTAGCTATCTTTGAAGTCGATTATGCATTTCTGTAAAAAAATATCAACAATTCTTGTCGGGTCAGCCGTGCTTTTTTGCGCCTGTTCCGGCAAGTCAAACTCGTTGTCTGAAAATAAAACCGCCGAATCAGTAGAAATGCAAAAGGCTGCAACTGTGAAGTTTAACAGCGATAGCGCGTATGTCCGAGTTGCCGATCAAGTTGCTATGGGTCCGCGTGTCCCCGGTAGCGAAGCTAACGCAAAACTCGGCAGATATATTGTTGATCATCTGAAAAAATATGGGACCGACACTGTGTTGATTCAGCGAACCAACGCAACCGTCGCCGGAAAATCGACTCCAATCACCAATATTATGGGACGATTTGGTGCTGACCGCCATAAACGTGTGATTTTGTTGGCTCACTATGATACACGTCCGATTGCTGATGAAGACCCCGATGTTTCAAAACGTAATCAACCGATTGACGGCGCAAATGACGGTGCAAGCGGTACCGGCGTTTTGCTCGAAGTAGCCCGTACTATCGGTCGGCAAATGCCTGACTCGATTGGCGTTGACATATTGTTTGTCGATGCCGAGGATTCAGGCGATTCAGGCGACGACGAGTCGTGGTGTATCGGCACAAAAGAGTGGGTAAAACAAATGCCCTATAAAATAGGATTGAAACCTCGTTTCGGCATATTGCTTGATATGGTCGGCGGACGCAATGCCGTTTTCCACCGCGAATATTTCTCAGAGCAGGCTGCTCGCTCGATTAACGACAAAGTGTGGTCGGCAGCGGCTGTGGCAGGCTTTAGATCACGTTTCCCCAATGAAATCGGAATTCCCGTTGTTGATGACCATGTTCCTTTGATCAAAGCCGGAATCCCGACGATTGACATTATTGAAAACCGCAACCCGGTAACCGGATATTTCAACCCCACATGGCACACCCATGCCGACAACTTGTCAAACATAGACAAAGAAACGCTTGGAGTCGTTGGTCAAGTTGTTGTCAACACATTATATAATGAGAAGTAAACAAACCATATATATGACTATTCAAGAAACCGAAAACGAAATAATTGACGAATTCGCCGATATCGACGATTGGATGGACCGATATGCTATGATCATCGATATGGGTAATTCGCTCCCATCGATTGACGAGAAATATCGCACTCCCGAACACTTGATTGAAGGCTGTCAGAGCCGAGTTTGGGTTAATGCCGAGCTGGAAGACGGCAAGGTTGTCTATACCGCCGATTCTGACGCTGTTATCGTCAAAGGTATCATTTCGATGCTCATTAAAGTGCTATCAAACCATACTCCTGATGAGATTTTGAATGCCGATTTGAGCTTTATCGACAAAATCGGACTTGCCGAGCACCTTTCGCCGACTCGCTCAAACGGCTTGCTTGCAATGCTTAAGCAGATGAGATTGTATGCGTTAGCCTATAAAACAAAACTCGAAAATAATAAATCTTAAATATAAACCTTAAATAAACAGAATCATGTTCAAAGACCAACCAAAGGGGTTAATCCCCGCCGCCCTCAGTAACATGGGCGAACGTTTCGGCTACTACATTATGAATGCCGTGCTGGTCTTGTTCCTCTGCTCTAAGTTCGGACTTTCAGAGGAAACAAGTGCATTAGTCTACTCATTTTTTTATGCAGGTATCTACCTGTTTGGACTCGTGGGTGGCTTAATTGCTGATAAAACCCAAAACTATAAGGGCACAATTATCAGCGGTATCGTTATTATGACCTTAGGCTACTGCCTCTTGTCAATTCCTATTTTGTCAACTGAAGAAAATCTTTCTTGGTTGTTACCCTTGACCTGTTTTGCACTCTTCTTGATTGCATTTGGTAACGGTTTGTTCAAAGGTAATCTTGCAGCAATCGTAGGTCAGCTCTATGACAACCCAAAATATGCTGACAAACGCGACGCCGGCTTCCAGATTTTCTATGTATTCATCAACATTGGTGGTATCGCAGCTCCGTTCATCGCTCCGATGCTCCGCAGCTGGTGGCTTGGTGTTCACAACCTTAGCTACAATGCAAAACTCCCCGCACTTTGCCATGAATACCTCAGCGTAACCGACAACATGTCAACCGAGAACGCAAACAACCTCTACGCTCTCATCTCTCAAGTAGGTGGTGACGCAGCCGGCAACATTCAGCAGTTCTGTACTGAATATCTCGATGTATTCAACACCGGTATTCACTACTCATTCATCGCTTCAGTAGCTGCAATGTGTATTTCTCTTACCATTTTCATGCTTTATAAAAAAGGACTTCCCACTCCTGTTGCTAAAGCTAAAACCGAATCAGTTAAAATTTCGGCTGAAGAACGTGCTGCAATGGCAAAAGAAATCAAACAGCGCATGCTCGCTCTCTTTGCAGTGCTTGGCATTGTAATCTTCTTCTGGTTCTCATTCCACCAGAACGGTACTTCACTCTCACTCTTCGCTCGTGACTTTGTCGATACATCAACAATCGACCCCGAAATATGGCAGGCTGTTAACCCATTCTTTGTTGTGTTCCTCACTCCGGTTGTAATGGCTGTGTTTGCTGCTCTCGGACGTCGTGGCATCGTGATTTCAACTCCTAAAAAGATTGCAATCGGTATGGGTATCGCCGGCTTGGCATTCCTTTTCCTCGCCCTTTATTCATACGCTGCAGGCTATCCTTCAGGTACAGAATTCCGTGAAATGCCCGTTGCTGAATCAAGCTCAATGCTTGCCGGTGCATGGGTGCTCATCCTTCTCTACTTCTTCTTGACAGTAGCAGAGCTTTTCATCTCACCCCTCGGACTTTCATTCGTATCAAAAGTTGCTCCCTCTCACATGCAGGGTCTTTGCCAGGGTCTCTGGCTCGGCGCAACCGCGCTCGGTAACCTTCTCTTGTGGATCGGACCGTTGATGTATAACGCATGGCCATTGTGGCAGTGCTGGACTGTTTTCCTTGTAGTATGTCTCATTTCGATGGGCGTAATGTTTGCAATGGTAAAATGGCTTGAACGCGTAACTTCAGCTCAGGCAGCCTGATAAAAAAGAAAAAATTCTAAAACAGAAAAAAAATTTTGCTAATCGGGCGAAAAGTCGTATCTTTGCCGCGCAAATTGCGACAAAAGTCCGATTGGCAAAGTAATTAACCTATTTATTAACCATTTTTTAATGACTGAAGAAGTAAAAAACTCTCCAATTGAAGATTTCGATTGGGATGCCTTTGAAAAAGGCGAAACTCACGGTGAGAAATCTCGCGAAGAACTCACCAAAACTTATGACGAATCGCTCAACACCGTCAAAGACAAAGAAGTAATCGAAGGTACCATCATCGCGCTTAACAAACGTGAGGCAGTGGTTAACATCGGCTACAAGAGCGATGGTATTATCCCCGTCAGCGAATTCCGTTACAATCCTGACATCAAAGTTGGTGACACTGTAGAGGTATTCATTGAAAACCAAGAGGATAAAAAAGGTCAACTTATCCTCTCTCACCGCAAAGCTCGCGCTTCTCGTTCTTGGGAACGCATCAACGAAGCTCTTGCAAACGACGAAATCATCAAAGGTTACATCAAATGCCGTACTAAAGGCGGTATGATCGTTGATGTATTTGGCATCGAAGCGTTCCTCCCCGGTTCACAGATCGATGTTAAACCTATCCGCGACTATGATATCTTTGTTGGTAAAACAATGGAATTCAAGGTTGTTAAAATCAACGAAGAATTCAAAAACGTTGTTGTCAGCCACAAAGCACTCATCGAAGCCGAACTCGAGCAGCAGAAACAGGAGATCATCTCTAAACTTGAAAAAGGTCAGGTGCTCGAAGGTACAGTTAAAAATATCACCTCTTACGGTGTATTTATCGACCTCGGCGGTGTTGACGGTCTTATCCACATCACCGACCTCTCTTGGGGCCGCGTAAATCACCCCGAAGAAGTTGTTCAACTCGACCAGAAACTCAACGTTGTTATCCTCGACTTTGATAACGAGAAAAAACGTATCGCTCTCGGTCTCAAACAACTTCATCCTCATCCTTGGGATGCGCTCAGCGCCGACCTCAAAGTTGGTGACAAAGTTAAGGGCCGCGTAGTTGTAATGACCGATTATGGTGCATTCATCGAAATCGCTCCCGGCGTTGAAGGTCTCATCCACGTTAGCGAAATGTCTTGGAGCCAGCACCTCCGTTCAGCTCAGGACTTCATGAAAGTTGGCGACGAAATCGAAGCAGTAGTTCTTACTCTCGATCGTGACGAACGTAAAATGTCACTCGGTCTCAAACAGCTCAAGAAAGATCCCTGGGAAGATATCGAAGTTCGCTATCCCGTTGGCAGCAAACACACTGCAAAAGTTCGTAACTTCACCAACTTCGGTGTATTTGTAGAAATCGAAGAAGGCGTTGACGGTCTTATCCACATCAGCGACCTCTCTTGGACCAAGAAAATCAAACACCCCAGCGAATTCACTCAGATTGGTGCCGATATCGATGTTCAGGTTCTTGAAATCGACAAAGAAAACCGTCGTCTCAGCCTCGGTCACAAACAGCTCGAAGAAAATCCTTGGGATGTCTTTGAAACTGTATTTACCGTTGGTTCAGTTCACGAAGGTACTATCGTAGAAATGCTTGATAAAGGTGCTGTAGTCGCCCTTCCCTATGGTGTTGAAGGTTTTGCAACTCCCAAACATCTTACAAAAGAAGATGGCTCGGTTGCTAAAGTTGACGAAAAACTTCCGTTCAAGGTTATCGAGTTCAACAAGGATAGCAAACGCATTATCGTTAGCCATAGCCGTACATTTGAGGAAGAAGCTGCTGCTAAACCTGTTGCAGAACAACCCAAAAAGAAACGTGCTTCTAAAGCTAAAGCTGCTCCCGCTGAGGAAACTCCCGCTCTCAATGCACCCGCTGCTACAACAACTTTGGGTGACCTTGAAGCTCTCGCTGCTCTCAAAGAACAGCTCTCAAAAGACAAATAAGGAAATATCCGATATTGTTAAAATAATGGTTGTCCCGGAAGAAATTCCGGGACAACTTTTTTTATATAAATTCATCATCTGCGAGGTTGCCATACTAAATCACCCTAAATATGGATTAGTGAGGTAGAGATTAGTCGAAGACCAACAACTTTTAGCTCAGTCATTGATAGTACAGCCTTGTCTGAGACAACAATGGCACTCTTCTCCTGCGCTTTATTAATAATAATGGGACACACGTTCGTGTGTCCCATTATATATGATTGTATAAACTCTTATTCCTTTGCCTCCTGTACTTGGTTATTGGCAAGCTTACGCCCATGTCCGGGTTTGATTTTGACTTTCATTTCATCGAACCCTTTGCCATAGACGCCGTTGACTTTAGATTGAGTGATGAGGGCGTTTTTGTCGATTGATTTAACGATTCGGAAGATTGTTACCGATTCGATTTTACGACACATAACCAATAAAATCTTGATTTCTTTCTTTGTGTACCAGCCCATGCCGTCCAAGACCGTACAACCGCGGTGAGCTTCATCGTTGATGGCTGAGGCTATCTCTTGCCAGAAAGGCGAGAAAATCAAGAATTGAGTAGCCTGACGGTTGGTGTTGATGACTTCATCGCATACATAAGCAACGAGGAAGAGGTTGACAATACCAAACGCAACATTCTCGATTGTTGCATCGGGTTTGATAAGAAGGCTTGACGACACGATACAGAAGTCAACAAACTGCATTGTTCGTCCGATTGATACGTTACTTCTTTTGGCAATCATTGCGGCGATGATATCAACACCGGCTGTGCTTCCATTGTGAATAAATGCCAGACCGATACCGACACCGCAGAATAGCGAGCCGATCAGGATGCTGAGAAATTTTTGACCGTGAAGTAATGCGACAGGGAATAATGGTTGCAAAATACCGATTGCAAGCGACATCATTGTCGCACCGAATATGGTTCTGATAACAAATTGTCTTCCAACCACTCTGAAAGCGATGAGCAGGAGTGTGGCATTGGCGGCATACATCGTGATTGCTACCGGTACACCCCATCCAAATAGTCGGAGTGTGAGGTAATAGATATCCTGACCAAAACCGGCCATACCTCCGATAACGACTCCCTCCGGAGCGATAAATGCCGAGAAACCGAAGCCATACATAAAGATTCCGAGGACGATAAAGAAATAGTCTTTTGCCTCGCAATATAGGCGTGTTTTAGTGAGTTGCATTGATTTAAGTGTGAAATGACTGTTTTTTGAAGTGCAAAGTTATTTAAAATAATTCGTTTTTTTAAGCAAATTACCTATAAAATTGTGAGACACTTTATATATTTTTATTCTTTAGATTGGGTAACAGTGCCGCGACAATTCCGAGTAACGGCATGTAAGCACACATATTATATACTGTTTCGATTCCAAATTTGTCAGCAAAATCGCCGAGCATAGCCGACGCTACGCCTCCAACTCCAAATGCAAATCCAAAGAAAAGCCCCGAAATCATACCGAGTTTTGTCGGCAACAGTTCCTGGGCATACAGTAGAATTGCGGGGAACGCCGACGACAGCATAAATCCGGCACAGAAGCTGAGAATAATTGTCAATGGCAAATTTACATGGGGAAGCAAAAGGCTGAATGGAGCAGTCCCGAGTATTGAAATCCAAATAACAGGTTTGCGCCCATATCGGTCACCAAACGGACCTCCGACAAGCGTGCCTAAGGCGGTTGATGCAACATAAATAAAGAGATAAATCTGTGATTGCGACACCGATACGCCAAATTTGTCAATCAAATAAAAAGTGTAGTAGCTTGATAAACTGGCAATATATACATATTTAGAAAATATCAGGACGATGATGACGCATATTGTGAAGATAGTCATGCGAGGCGAAAGTGGCAACTTGGCATGGGAAACCTCTGTGCCTTTTGTCGAATGCAATTGAGACAGATACTCTCTGTACCATTTGCAAACCGGGCGCAGAACGACAAATGCGAGAGTCGAGAATATCAGGAACCATAACACATACCGCCGGTTGTGTGGTGCGACTATTAGAGCCACGAGTAATGGTCCGAGCGAACTTCCGAAATTGCCTCCGACTTGGAAAATCGACTGTGCCACGCCGCGTCGCGGACGTCCGGCAAGCGATGTGATGCGTGATGCTTCGGGGTGAAGGGTTGACGAACCGAGACCGATCATAAACACCGAAATCAATATCCCGGTTAGCGAGGTAGCAAATGAAAATATCACGATACCGATCGTGGTTGACGCCATTCCTGCCGGTAAACTCATTACAAACGGCTTGCGGTCAAAGACATACCCGACAACCGGTTGAAAAATCGACGCCGAAAGCTGATATACAAGTGTAATGATGCCGATTTGACCGAACGATAGGTGCAAGTCGGCTTTCAACATCGGGTACATGGCATTGACAACAGCCTGAAGAAGGTCGTTCAATCCATGTGTGGCGCAAAGGCACAAAAGTATGGGGAATGTTGGCATTGTCGCCAAATTCCGCAGTTTAGTGACAAATGACATTGGTTTTATTAAAGAGTAGATCGGTTTTTAGACATACATTGCCTCAATCTCTTTGGCATATCGGTCGTAGATGACCGGACGTCGAAGTTTGAGAGTGTTGGTAAGCTCACCGTTTTCCATTGTGAATTCTTTTGGAAGCAGTGTGAACTTCTTCACTTTTTCAAAGTTTGCAAAGCCTTTTTGAAGATTTTCAATTCGTTCGTTGATGAGCTTGACTATCTCGCTGTTTTTGATGAGATCCTCGATTGATTTGAAATCGATTTTTTTGCTTTGGGCATACTCTTTTAGGGCTTCAAACGCGGGAATAATAATGGCGGTGACATACTTGCGCTGGTCGCCAATGACAGCCACTTGCTCGATATATTTGTCTTCGCCAAGACGGCTTTCGATTGCTTGAGGAGCGATATATTTCCCGTTTGATGTCTTGAAAAGGTCTTTGATACGTTCGGTCAGGAAAATTTGACCCGATTTGTCGATATAGCCTGCGTCGCCTGTGCGGAACCATCCGTCTTCGGTAAACGCCGCTTTGGTTTCTTCGGGCTTATTGTAATATCCGCGCATCACGGTCGGAGCCTTGACAAGAATTTCTGAGTTTTCGCCAATCTTCACGTTAATACCTTCAAGCGGAGTGCCGACCGATCCGAGTTCCCAGTCGATATCAGGGTAACAAGACACCGTCGCTGTTGTCTCTGAAAGTCCGTAGCCGATGATAATATTCACGCCCATCGCATGGAAAAATTCGATGATGTTTGAGCTGAGTGGAGCTCCTGCTGTCGGGAAAATATTACCGCGGTCAATACCCATGACACGTCGCACGGGTCCGAAAATACGGCTGTCAAAGAACTTGTATTGCATTTCGAGCCACCATGGAGCCTTGAGTCCGCGTCGTGCGTAGTTCATGTTTCGCTCTGTTCCGACCTTAAGCGCACGTGCTACCAACATTTTCTTGAAGCCTGCCTGTTTGTCCATTTTGTCACGGATGGTCGAGTAGGCTTTTTCCCAGAAACGGGGTACGGCACACATGCAGGTCGGGCGCACTTCACGAAGCGATTTTGTAATGTCGCGCGGGTCATTATTGATATTTACGACGATTCCGAGATTAAGACAGAAATATGTCCATGCCTTTTCAAAAATATGGCTGAGGGGCAAGAATGAAAGACTTGTATCCTTGTTAGACAACATCGTCAAACGACGTATGTGAATCTCGATGATCGAGTCAAAATTTGAGTGAGTCAATACGGCACCTTTAGGTTCGCCGGTTGTTCCTGAAGTGTAAAGCAGTGTTGCTATATCATCGGGTTGAGCGGCGGCTGTTCGGGCTTCGACTTCTCGGTGGCACTCGTCCGAAGTTTTTGCACCAAGTTCCAGAAACTCTTTGAAGGTGAGCGTGCTGTCGTCAACAGCTTCACGCTTGACGTCGTCGTAAGTGACTATCAGTTTGAGCGATGGCATATTTGGCATCTCGGCACGAGCGATGATATATTGCTCGTGTGTTCCGACAAAAATAACCGATGCTTTTGAGTCGTTTACGATATAACGCACCTGCTCGGCGCTGCTTGTCGAATATATTGAGACAGGAATTGCCCGATTGGCAAATGCTGCGAAATCAGTGTAGAGAATTTCGGGTCGGTTAGCCGAGAAAACGGCAACAGTGCCCTGAGGCTTAACTCCGATAGATTCGAGGGCTCGTGCGGCATTATCTACATAGCCGCCAAATTCGTCCCAAGTTGTGCCAATCCAGCCACAGTCATGGCACTCTTTATATCTTATTGCCTCTCGGCAACCGTCGCCTGACACCCGGTTTTTAACTAAAAAGGTGAGCGTATTATTCATAAATAAAATGTTTTTTCGTGTTGAGGTTGACAAAGTTATAAACTTATTCTCTAATTAAACGCTTTTGACTTGATAAAGTATAGATTTGTTAACATTCATTACAATAAAGATGTAAAACACCCTCCTATTTTAACATTTAAATTTTAGTTTTACTGCTCGATTTTTAGTAAATTTGCATTTTAATTTTCTCTCCAATTTTTATAATAATGAAAACCAATTTTTTAAAATCATATTTACAATATTTCTTACTCCTGATTGTCGCTCTGGTGGCTGTCAGTTGTGATAAGGAAAAAGATGAACCTGAACCTGAGCCTGTGTCCGACCCGACTCCGCGCACGGTGCTTGTTTATTTGCTTGCCAATAACTCGCTCGGTGATTCGGGTTTTGACTATAAAGACCTCATGGAAATGGAGGCTGCCAAAGGAGACCTCGGACGTTCGCGTTGGGTCGTTTATTACGAACAGAACGATGGCACAATCAAGCTTGTTGAATTGCAAAGTACCGGCTGGAAATTGTTGAAGACTTATGAAAACGACATCAAATCTACGAGTTCTGAACGCATGAGCAATGTTATCAGGGACACCAAGGCAATGGCGCCTGCCGAGAAATATGGTCTCGTTTTGTGGAGTCATGCTTCGGGCTGGGTCGTTGATAACAAAGGTGAGGATGTCGAGCCTGTTGCACTGAACGATGTTATGCCTTTATCGTTTGGCGATGACCGGGGTAGCACTATGAACGTTGCTACACTGCGCCGTGTTCTCAAAGATGAAGGCTTTGATTATATTTACACCGATTGCTGCAACATGGCAACGATTGAAGTCGTGTATGAATTGCGCGATGTAGCCCGATATTTTATCGGCTCGGCACTCGAATTGCCGGCTGACGGTATGCCCTATAATCAGAACCTTAAGCTGTTGGCTGCCGCTGAACCGGATTTGATCGGGGCTGCTCGTAACACATATAACTATTATGTTGAACGCAATCGCACTGACGACTGGTGTGCGATTTCGGTCATCGATCTTGCCGAAATTGAAGAGTTGGCTTCGTTGACTTTAGGAATATACAAGTCGATACCGACCTATAGTTCATCATTTGTTCCTCAGAAGCTTGATCTCAACAATCCGTGTCGATTCTATGATTTCAAACAGTTTGTTGATTTTATCACTGAAGGAACCGATCTTGGCTATCCATGGAATCAACAACTTGAAAAAGCAGTCATGTACCAGGCAACAACCCCTCGTTTTGATAGACTCACTATTAAATATCACTGTGGTTTGGCAACCAATATCATCACCCCGACAAATCCTGCGTATTTTTATGGTTATGATCACACCGAGTGGTATCGTGAAGTAGCAAAATATCAACCTAAGCCATCATCAAATTAATGAAAATCTTCAGCTTTATTCAATCAATCCTTCCCGGTTTGACTCCCGACGCTGCTCCGGCTGGCGAAGAAGTCGCAAAAGAAACTGTCGCTGATTTAAAAAACATCACCTTCGATGAGTTTGTAAACAGTCTCGTCTCAGGCACGGTTAAATTTGCAATCAATCTTGCCATTGCTATCGCCGTTTTTTATGTCGGTAAATTCATCATTAAAAAGATAAACCGTTTTATTGCGGTGATTCTTGTACGCCGAAAGGTTGACGAGTCGCTATCGACATTCATTCTCAGTTTTGTTAGAATTTTGTTATATTTCATTCTGATTGTTACTTGTATCGGTATAATCGGAATTGAAACAAGCTCATTCCTCGCTCTGTTTGCATCTGCCGGTGTCGCAATCGGTATGGCGTTGAGCGGTACATTACAAAACTTTGCCGGTGGCGTCTTGATTTTGCTCCTTAAACCATATAAGGTCGGTGACTATATCGAGGTGCAAGGCTTTGCCGGGACTGTAAAGGAAATTCAAATTTTCTCGACTGTTATTGTCACTTCCGACAACAAGACAATATTGATTCCAAACGGTGCTCTGTCAACATCGAGCATCAACAACTATTCGGGTCAGGTTGTAAGGCGTGTTTCATGGACGGTCGGAATTTCCTATGGCGATAGTGTTGACAAAGCTCGTCAGGCAATCCTTGAGATGTTTGACAATGAGCCTTTGATTTTGAAAGGATGCATAGCCGATAATGAAGCCCGCGATGCTGTTGCTAAAGCGGTTGCCGCGGCTAATGAAGAACGTGCTCGGTCAGGAGCGGCTGCCGATAGCGGTAGTCGTGCTGTAACTGCTCATTCTCCCGAGGAAAATACGACTGATGTAGCTAACGAAACTCATCATCAAGCCGATGAAGATGAAGCTGATAATGACGATTCAAATCTCGGTAAGAAACTCCCTTGGTGGGATCGTCTTTTCGGCTCTAAAAAAGCAATCAGAGAACGTGCCGAGAAATGGGAAGCGCGCAAGGCTGCCCGATATGCCGAACTCAACCCCAAAGTTGACCGTAGCCCGGCAATCTATCTCGATCAGCTTGCCGACAGTTCGGTAAATCTGACCATCAGAGCTTGGGTTTTGTCAGGTGACTATTGGACCGTATATTTCAGATATAACGAAAGATTTTACGAAGAGTTGCCTGTAAAAGCCGGAATTAACTTCCCGTTCCCTCAAATGGATGTTCATTTCGATAACCCTCAAACTGAAAAAAAATAACAAACTTATCACATTATATTACAATGAAGCGAATCTTATTTGCTTTGGCATTGACCATCGCAACCGTATCGGCAGGATGTGCCTCTCCCTCATCTGCCGTGTCAAATCAAAATGTTTCAAAAGCTCAAGGCGATACAGTCCTTGTTCAAACCACCAATCTTGCAACCCCGATGAAGGTTACTGTGATCCAACCTTCACGTGCGCTTGAACCGAATAATGCTGAAAAATTCCCGACCGTTTATCTCTTGAACGGTTTTGGCGGTGATTATACAACATGGTCTAAACTCCAAGACCTTGATTCGCTTGCAAATGTTTACGGAATGATATTTGTTTGTCCCGATGGACGCGACAGCTGGTATTGGGATTCACCAATCGACAAAAATATGCAGATGGAGTCATTCTTTGTCAACGATTTGATTCCGTATATAGACAATAATTTCCCTACAATTCCGCTACCTGAAAAACGTGCAATCTCAGGTTTGTCAATGGGCGGTCACGGTGCGCTCTACCTTGCAATGCGTCACCCCGACTTGTTTAAAAATGCAGGTTCAACCAGCGGTGGTGTTGACATCCGTCCCTTCCCGACCCGTTGGAAAATGAAAGAACGTCTTGGTGAATACGAAAAAAATAAAGATGTATGGGATAGTCACACGGTTGCAACTGTTGCCAAAGATATTACCGACGGTCAGTTGAATATCATATTTGACTGTGGCGCTCAAGATTTTTTTGCTCAGGTGAACAGCAATTTACACAATGATTTGTTGGCACGTGGCATTTCTCACGACTATATTTCACGTCCCGGAATTCATAACGGAGCATACTGGCATAATGCAATTTTATATCAGTTACTTTTCTTCAATCGTAAATTTGAAGGTAAATAAAATAATATAAGTTTTAACTGTTTCTTAACAATATTGAGCATATTTGTTGCCCACGACTGTGCCTAACTTTGTGGCATAAATAATAAAAACTATCAATCTTATGGAAAAACCTAAAAAAGCAATAAAAAAATCGGCTAAGCCGGCAGATCCCCGTGAAGCTCGTCTCAATGCATTGGCTCAGGCTATGCAGAAAATAGAAAAAGACTATGGCCGTGGTGCCGTAATGAAACTTGGCGACGAAGCTGTCGAAGATATCGAAGTTATCCCTACAGGTTCAATCGGTCTTGACTATGCTCTTGGTGTCGGAGGCTTCCCCCGCGGTCGTATAATTGAAATTTACGGCCCTGAATCATCAGGTAAAACAACATTGGCAATTCACGCAATCGCCGAGGCTCAGAAGCAGGGCGGTATCGCTGCAATTATCGATGCCGAGCATGCCTTTGACCGTTTCTATGCCGAGAAATTGGGCGTGAATACCGATGAACTTCTAATCTCTCAGCCCGACAACGGTGAGCAGGCTCTTGAAATTGCCGAACAACTCATACGTTCATCAGCAATTGATATTCTTGTTGTTGACTCGGTTGCCGCTCTTACGCCGAAAGGTGAAATAGAAGGCGAAATGGGTGATCGCAATGTAGGTTTGCAAGCCCGTTTGATGTCTCAGGCAATGAGAAAGCTAACCGGTGCAATTGCCCGTACCAATACAACTTGTATCTTCATCAACCAGTTGCGTGATAAGATCGGCAGTATGTTTGGTCCCGCTGAAACGACTACCGGAGGTAACGCATTGAAATTCTATGCTTCGGTCCGTATCGATATCCGTTCGTCAAGTTCTATCAAGGACGGCGATGATGTTCTCGGTCGTCACACCAAAGTTAAAGTAACCAAAAACAAGGTTGCGCCTCCATTCAAACGTTGCGAATTTGACATTATGTTTGGCGAAGGTATTTCTCGCAGTTCTGAAATCATTGACCTTGGTGTTGACCTTGGAATCATTCAGAAAAGCGGTTCATGGTTCAGCTACAATGGCTCTAAAATCGCAC
The DNA here is from genome assembly GCA_947174335.1 of uncultured Porphyromonadaceae bacterium. Lineage (GTDB taxonomy): Bacteria > Bacteroidota > Bacteroidia > Bacteroidales > Muribaculaceae > CAJUPY01. Next base: position 14,869 of record CAMWIM010000060.1, read on the forward strand.
AAGGTCGTGACTCGGCTAAGAGTGTAATCGACGACAATCCCGAACTCGCTGATGAACTCGCCGCTCTCATTCTTGAAGCTCTTCGTAACAAGGATAAACAAGGCAAAGGCGGTATTGAAAAGTCAGTAAAGAAATCTGAAGCATCAGAATCAAAAGGTAATGATGAAGATCCTGTCGATTTTGACGATGACCTCCCCGATGATTTCTCGATTGACGAGGAAATGGATAAAATCTAAATCATAAATTCGTTCCTGCCTCTTGCAGAAATATCTGAAATATCTGCGCATAATAGTTTCGGTGGCATTGCTGATTATTTCATCGGCTTTCGCTGCCGGGATTGGAGCAGTCTTTTCGATAGATTTGGGGTGGATTGAACGAATACAGTTTATACCTGCAATATTACTCATATCAGTTACAACAGTCCTTTTGTGGATTGTTGTAACTTTTCTTTTTGGACGAATCTATTGTTCATCGGTTTGCCCGTTGGGAACATTACAGGATATCTTTTTGAGAATCCCGAGGTTAACTCGCAAAATGAGGTATCGTAATGTGTTCAGATATGCACACGGCGTTTCGACTCTCAGAATGTCGATGCTGATTGTTGTGTTCGGTACGCTCATTGCCGGTGTGACAATAGCGGTGAGGGTGCTTGACCCCTATACCATTTTCAGCCGCATCATCACTCCGCTTGTTGCCGCGTCGGCTGTTTCTTTTATAATCGCAGTTTTGATTGTAATCTTGATAGCGTGGCTGTCGGCTCGTCGCGGACGTCTTTGGTGCAACACAATCTGTCCGGTTGGAGCGGTTCTCGGCGTTGTTAGCGCAAGATCAGTATATCATTTTGATATTAATACAGATACTTGCACCAATTGCCGGGAGTGTGAATATGTTTGTAAGGCGCAGTGTATCAATCTGAATGACCATGTTGTTGATGGGTCAAGATGTATTAACTGTTTTAACTGTGTTAATGTTTGCCATGATAATTCAATTAGTTACACAACCCGTAAACATCGGCTCTCAATACCGATGATGCAGTCAATCGAACCGGTAAAAAAAGCTGAAACAGCTCTTGATATTGAAAAATAGATATAATGGAAGGAAATTCTTCTTATAAAGGTTTGACCTCGGCTGAGGTTGAAAAGAGCCGTGAGCAATACGGCTCAAACGTTTTGACTCCTCCCGAAAAGGAGTCGCTATGGTCTCAGTTCTTGGGTAAATTTAATGATCCCCTTATTATTATCCTCTTGATAGCCGGTGTGTTGTCAATCGGAATATCGTTGTATGAATATTTCTATCTCAATCAGGGACCATCGGTGTTTTTTGAACCTGGCGGTATATTCATTGCAATTTTTCTCGCAACCGGTCTCGCCTTTTATTTTGAGATGAAGGCTGAGCAGGAGTTTCAGATTCTTAACCGGGTCAACGATGAAGAGCCTGTTCAGGTTATTCGTGACGGTAATGCCGTCGAGATTCATAAAAAAGATGTTGTGACAGGCGATATTGTCGTGATAACGACAGGTGAGGAAGTTCCTGCCGACGGTGAATTGCTTGAATCTGTCATGCTTTCGGTTGACGAATCGACATTGACCGGTGAACCGCTTGCCGAAAAGACAACCGACCCCGACCATTTTGACAAGGAGGCTACTTTCCCGTCAAACCACCTGATGCGTGGCACAAAAGTTATGGAGGGTCATGGCGTAATGAAAGTGTTTGCTGTTGGTGACCATACCGAAAACGGTAAAGTATTCAAGGCCGCTACAATTGACGACAGCGTGAAAACTCCGCTCGATGAACAGCTCGAACGTCTCGGCTCTCTTGTCTCAAAAGCAAGCTACACTATTGGTGCATTGATTGTTGTCGGTCGATTGGTACAATATTATTTCAACGTTGTAGGCGAGCCGTTCAATGTTATGGAGGCGATTGCTTACTTTTTGCAA
>CAMWIM010000061.1 GCA_947174335.1 uncultured Porphyromonadaceae bacterium
CAAGTGTATTTGGCTGTCGTAAGCATAAGAAATTTTTTTACAAAGATAGTAAAAAAAAAGCTCCTGCATGGGTAATGCAGGAGCTTTTTGGTATGGAGGGATAGAATTATAATTCTACGTTTGTTTCACGAGTTGCACCCCAATCGTAGATTTTGATGTTGTGGAAGTGCAAAGTCGGGAGGTTTGGCTCAGTGATAGAAGCCGGGGGAGCCAGCGGCGGAATTACTGTTGTACCACCGGGGATCTTGATGGTCGGAGTCGGTTCCAAAGTCTCATCGTTGTGATGCTCGGGATCGATTGGCTGAAGTGTATCAGGATCGATGAGGAGTTTTTTAGGATGACCGGGATCATCAGGATTTGGAACCTCAACGTATGGCCAACCTGTTACAGGATCGATAGGCCAGCTTGGGTCGGGAGTCGGCGCATCGGGACGGCTTGGCCACGGAGTGGTGATCGGGTTATCGGGAGTTCCCAAAGGTATGATAGTACCTGTTTCGGGGTCTTTTATGAAAGGACCATCAGGGTCTTTAGGCCAACCTGTGTAGGGGTCGATAGGCCAAAGGGTCTCCGGATCAAAGTGCTTATCAGAGTGTGGCGGATAAGTTGGGGCGTCTGGATCATAATTCGGACTACTCGGGTTATGCGGGTTGTTCGGATTATTTGGGTTATCAGGATCACTCGGATCAGTTGGGTCCGGATCATAAGTAGGATCTTCAGGATCATACAAGTCACCATCGGGAGCCATTACCAATTTATGACCCGGGGGAACTACACCCGGAGGAATCGGATTGGGATATTCCGGTAAACCTGTTTCGGGATCAACGGGCCAAGGAGTACCATCGGGTTCTTTAGGCCATGTTTTCTCAGGATAACTTCCCGGAATAGGTTGATCGGGATTAACCGGTATATATTTAGGATGATCAGGATCATCGGGATCGGGTTCCTCAACATAGATATCTCCTGTTTCGGGATCTTTAATCTTCTTAGGTTCGGTAGGATCGTCGGGGTTTGTCGGCGGAACTACGGGCCAACCGGTCTCGGGATCTTTATCAACCGGTTCTTTGGTCTCGGGATCAATCAATCTTGGATTATCAGGATCCGGACTTTCCGGGTCGATGGGCCAACCTGTTTCGGGATCTTTCGGATAAATTTTACCTGTTTCAGGATCTTTTATTTTAGTTGGATCACCAGGAACCGGTTCCCAACCATCAGTAATAGTCGGAGGTACGACCGGCGGAACATAGCCCGGGTCAACAGGGTTGACGGGTTTTACCGGCGGACGGCTGGGATACAATGGATTAGGATCGTTAGGATCGGGTTGTGGTTTAGTAGGATCGGTCCAACCACCTTCGTTGTCAGGATTGGTGGGATCGGGGAAGTTTGGATCAGGATTGTCGGGATCATTCGTACCGGGTCCATGAGGAAGAGTAGGATCATAACCGGGCTGATCGGGATCGTTCGGATCTACGGGATCAGGTGTAGTTCCGGGGGTGGGATTCACGGTCGGACCGGGAGTTGTATCAGGATCCGGCGGAAGCGGATAGGTACCACCACCGTAGAGCTGAATATTGAACTCGTAGATTTTATTTTGTTTGAATACTGTTTCAATCTTAGCAGACCAGTAAACAGTGCCATCTTCCTGCATGATAGAACCATCCTGGAGTTTGTGTCCTTTATATGCTTTAGCCGAGATTGTGATATAATAGGGGTTTGCTGACTTTTGGTCGCTGGAAGCGTCAAGGTTAGCAGTCGGGAATACAATGATATCACGCCACAGCGGGAATTCGGGAGTAACGATATGAGCTTCGTCAGTACCATTACCTTCGGCAAATTCATATCCATCTTCTTCGGTCGGGTCTTGCCATTTGAATGTTCCGTTGGGATCGTAGATTGACATAACCGCATTACGGATAGAGTTAACAGAGGTAGGCTGGTAGGATGGAGTTGAAGTTTGACCGTCAGAGGTAATAATCTCAGGAAGGTGCATATACTGAGGAATATTGCCAATGAAGATACCGGAGTTTTGAGTGAAGTCGATCAAACCATCTGTGTTCCAAACGCGGGGATTGAAACGAATACGGAGAAGAGCGACATCTCGTTCGAGTTCAGTTCCGATAGTTACTTCTCTATCACCGTCAATAACGACATTTGTCACACCTCCACGGAAGATGCTACCGGGTTCTTTGATGCCATAGCGAATGGGGTATGAACCGTCGTCAATGTATTTGGCAACAGCTTCACGATAGAAATCGGGAAGGAATTTACCGGGGGTATATTGAGGCGTGATTACCAACTGGTTTTTATTCCAGAGGAGAAGGTTAGCTTCGGTGAAAGAAGCGTCTTCAATTTCAGTCACAACGTCGGTGATGAACTGAGGACTGCCCGGAACGTTAGGATCGTAGTTGGGGTTGGGAACCTGAACGAATTTGTCGTTCATGATACCTTGAGAAACTTTACCACCGTTGGGATCACAGTTAGCTACTGCAACAAACTCAAACGTACCGATAGGAGCGGTATCGTAGTGGAGCATGAGTGGCTCACAATCTTGAAGTGTATCAAAAGTTTCAGCTGTCAAAATCTTAGCCCAGCGGATAGAACCGTTGTCAGGCACATAGAGAAGAAGCATCATGTGTTTGATGTCTTTCCATGAAGTGATAGGTCTCATGCTTGACGGCTGAGTAGCACGAGAAACCGAAATATCTCCCTTGTTGAGCTCGAGTTTGATATTGATGGGTGCAACCTCGGTTGACTCTTCAACATGCGGTGGCTCAGGGAAAGTTGAATCAGAGCATGACGTCATACAAGCTGTAAGCAGGAGAGACGCTAAGAAAAATAAGTCAAATCTCTTTTTCATTGGTGATATTGATTAGAATAAAATTTCGCGGTTTTATTTTGGGTAAAGCCGTTTAATTGGTCATGTTTTTCATTATAGACCAGATAATTAGGGGCATTTTACCTTTTAATTTAAGTAAGTTATCGCGATTTGGGTTAGGGTTATTAATAGTTTTGATGAGCAAAATTACAATATTGATTTCAATTGTGTAACTTTTGCGTGGTTAAAATAGTATTAATAAAATTAATAAAAGTTAATATATGGGTTTGTGTGGTAGTAATCAGGGTTTGTGATGCAAATATAGTGAAACTTTGGGAGGTATGCAAATTTGTATGGTTCATAATCTTCGACGATGTCTTTGTTTAGGATTTTGTTTCTCATCCAATGCTCTTCGAGCCATGACCGAGTTAAACGGGGTTGTTGGTCGTCGATCAACCCATGCTCCTTACTATGGGTCGGATGCTCCGGGGAGCATCCCTACAGATTTGTGGAAGTATCGGCGATGTCGATGGTTATTGTTTAGTGGAGTCTTTGCGGAGGACGGCGTTGGTGACGTATACGGTGAAGACGGGGAAGAGCATGAGGCCTTCGGCTGAGAGGATGACGGCGATAGTCTTGCCGGTGGCGGTCATTGCGTTGATGTTGCTGCCGACGGTAGTCATGTCGAGGGCTGCCCACCAAAGGCTTGTCCAGATGGTATCGACCTGGGGATTGATGGTGTGTTCTTCAACGAAGAAAAGGAGGGCGCCGATATAGAGTGAGGCAATGACCCAGATGATATATACCCAGAAGATGCTCAGGGATTTATTTTCGGTTAAGGCTCCGGAAACGAGTGCTAATACGTAGCCGGCTCGGATAATAGGGATGAAGCGAACGAGGTAGAGAACTTCGTCGGGGAGCTGAAGGTTGAAGTGGTGTATTATATTAAGGTAGGGAATCGAGATGATGATGAAGATGGAATTGGCAAGGATATAGTGCCATTTTTGGGGTGAATAGTACCACTCGACGGCTATGTCAATCATGAAAAGGATGCACACCCAAAACTGGAAATTAAGATATGCCGAGTCAACAAGGAATGACATGCTTCTCAGGGTAGAGCGTGTAATCCAGGTTATCATGATGCATGATGCGATGAGCACCAGGATGTGGAGCGTGGCAAGGAGGATTTCACCTCGTTTTGAAATGGCGGTTGGTTTGCCGAATCGGGTAATCATAAGTTGAAACGTTTTGTTATTAAAACGCCGGTTGATTTGTCATTGTTCAAATAATGCACAACGTGGAATATTTTTATCGCAGTATCTCCTGTCTATTTTTTATCACAGTGCTTAGAAATCGGTGCGATCATTTACTTTTATATCAATGCCGAGTTCGTTGAGCTGGTAGGCAATCATTTTTTTGAGCTGTCGGTCGGCTTGGAACGGATTTGAAAGGTAGCGTTGAAGTCGATTGAGCAAAATTGTGAACTGACCGGATGTGTCGGCATATTTGATGAGGTCGGGAAGCATATTGGAGACCGATTTGAGGAGTGCCGGAGGATAGTAGCTGTGGAATGATTGGAGGACGCAGAGGTTGAAAAGACGAAATTTCATGTCAAGGATGCGGTCGGGTCCCGGATTGAAGGATGCGAAGTATTTGTCGAGCGCTTTTATCTTGCTGATGCGCAGTCGACTGTAAGATCCGCGTTTGACGCGTGCAATCTCTTTTTTTGCCTTGTCGATGACCCGGTCGGTGAGTTTGTCAATGTCGGGGTTGATGAAGAACTCGAAGTATTCTTTGGCTTCGGGGCGGGCGGTGTATATGTCGAGGATTATGTCAACGAGTTGTTGGCGATCCATGAGGTCGAGTTCTTTTTTCAGTGAGGCTTTTGACATATATATTAATTAATGTGGAATTAGCGAGATTGATCAGTGAGTCTTTAAGGTTAGCCCCATCGGAGTGCCGAATTGGCTCGCCGATGGGGCTAACAATTATGCATTATAAGTTGGGCTTTATTTTTCAGGTTGATAGAGTGGCGGGTTTTGGTAGTCGACGCCTTTAAGCCACTTGTCGAGCCAACGGAAGAAGACGCGTTGCCAGAGAAGGGCGTTCTGGGGCTTCTGAATCCAATGACATTCGTCGGGGAAGATGACCATTTCGGCGGGAACGTTGTTCAAACGAGCAGCGTTGAATGCCATTTCGCCTTGTGAAGAAAGAATACGGTAGTCATATTCACCGTGAGTTATGAGAATAGGAGCGGTCCATTTGTCAACAAAGTGGTGGGGTGAGGTTGCAAATGTTCCTTGAGCGGCTTTGTTGTCTTTTTCCCAGAATGCGCCACCCATATCCCAGTTGGCAAACCACATTTCTTCGGTTTCGAGATATTGAGCTTCCATGTTGAATATTCCGGCATGGGCGATGAGACAAGCGAAACGACCTTCGTGATGTCCGGCAAGCCAGTAAACCGAGAATCCGCCGTAGCTTGCACCAACAGCGCCGATGTGGTCGGCGTCAACGTATGATTCTTTTTTCATGTCGTCAACAGCAGCGAGGTAGTCGCGCATGTTCTGACCTCCATAGTCTTTGGAAATCTGAGCGTTCCATTCAGTTCCGAAGCCGGGGAGACCGCGACGGTTGGGGCAGATGACGATGTAGCCCTGTGCTGCCATTAGAGCAACGTTCCAACGATAGCTGAAGAACTGACTGACAGCAGATTGAGGTCCGCCCTGACAGTAGAGAATTGCGGGGTATTTTTTAGATGCATCAAATTTTGGAGGATAGAGAACCCAAGTTGTCATCATCTTGCCGTCGGTTGTCGGAACCTGACGGTTAACGACCGTGGGCATGTCAACGGCAGCAAGGAGTTCGTCGTTAACTTCGGTGAGTTTTGTGATTTCGCCGTCTTTTACAGAGTAAATTTCGTTTGGCTGAGTCATTGAGTGACGCATTGTCACGAGGGTTGACTCGTTTGCCGGAGCAAGAGCGGCATAGTCAAAAGTACCCTCGGCAACGGTCTTGATTTCTTTGTTGTCGAGTTGAACAGAGAAGATCGGGCAGCAACCGAGATAGGGAGCGATGAAATAGATAGATTTAGAATCGGGATTCCAAGCGAAGTCGGTTGCGGTATAGTCCCAGTCAGAGGTAAGGTCGGTTTTTTGACCGGTTGCGAGGTCGGCGATGAAGATGCGGTTTTTGTCGCTTTCATAACCGTCGTGTTCCATGCTCAACCAAGCTATATATTTGCCGTCGGGCGAGTATGCGGGGTTGGTGTCGTAACCGCCGTTGCCTACGGTCAAGTTGGTTGTCAAACCGCTTTCGACATTGAAGATAAAGATGTCGGAATTGGTAGAGAGCGCGTATTCTTTACCGGTTTTCTTACGAGAAACGTAGGCGATGTTTTTAGAATCGGGTGACCAAGCGAGCGATTCTATACCGCCAAACGGTTTCATCGGAGCTTCGTAGGGCTCGTCACCAAGGATGTCGGTGAGGTTTGACACGCTATTTCCGTCAAAATCACCAACATAGGGATGAGGAATTTCGGTTACCCATTCGTTCCAGTGTTTATACATCATGTCGTCGATGATGCGTGCATTTGCTTTGGGTAGGTCAGGGTAAACGTCTGAGCCGGAGCGATTATATTTAACTTGAGAGATAATTACAATTTTCTTTTCATCGGGAGAGATGCGGAATCCTTCAACACCGTTCTCAACCGTTGTGATGCATTTGGCATTAGAGCCATCGGCATCCATTACCCAAATTTGGGGAGAACCGTATTTTGAAGTGATGTAAGCGATTTTTTTACCGCCGTCAAACCAAGCGGTGTTGCCTTCGCTACCGGCAGAACGGGTAAGACGTTTTTTGTCAGTGCCGTCGATGTTCATCAGGTATAGGTCGTTGTTGCTTTTGTTTTGCTCAACGCTCTCGTAAGAAACGCCATACAAAACTTTAGAGCCGTCGGGCGAAACAACTGGAGAAGATACGCGTCCAAAAGCTTGGAGAACGTTTGGTGAATACTGACGGTTTTCAATTTTGACGTCGGTTGGTTTGTCGATGATGTTTTCATCAGCGTTGTCGGTCTTAGAACCGCAAGAAGAACCGATCATCAAGAGGGATGATGCCATTGCAATCGAAAATTTGAGTTTCAACATAAATATATAGGTGTGAAGTTAGAAATATTGCGAAATCAGTACCATCGAATGCCGGTTGACGAAGATGAGCGTTTGTCATATTTGAGGTCGCTCAACAAAGAGGATTTGACGGCGATGTGGAAGTTGTAAGATTTATAAGGACCGACCGGAATAACGCTCGCTCGCATTGTGAAACAGTGGAGGTCGCGGGCTATGTTGCAGGTCATGTAGGCAATTTTGTGGGCGTTGAAGTCGTAGCTTGCCGAAAAGCTGAGGCTCCAGTTCTGGGTTGGTCGTATGTTGCCGGAGAAGGAGAGATTTTGAGTTATTTTACCTTTGTATTCAAGTTTTTTATAGTCAAAAGCTCCGTAGCCGTAGCTGACTGAGTAGTTAAACGACAAACTCCACGGCACAGACCACGGCATATAGCCGTCGCCGTCGAGTTGAGTCAGCTGTTCTGAGTCTTCGTTTTGATTGTTGTTATTACGGCCGTTTTTAGTGCGGTTGTTATTTAGCCGATTGTTATCGTTGTTATTGTTTTCGTTATTTCCGTTGTTTTTCTTTTTCTTGAAAGTGTCGTTGTTGATGGTATAGGAGAATGAAGTACCGGTCGAAGAAAGGCGACCGATGCCTTTGCCGGCTTTCCAACGTGGTATGTTGACACGCACGGGGTTGCCGTAGGAGTTGAGCTGGTAGGTGTAGACATCCCATGTTGCGGAAAGGTTCAAGTTGAAGCTTTTGGTCAATCTAAGGAGTATTGATGTGTTTAAGTTACTCCAGTTCATTGAGTCGGCTGCAAAGTTGTAACTTTCAGAAAGCGAGAGGTTTTCGATGAGTGATATTTTCTTCTCACCGATACTGTCGTTGTTACTCTTGACTTTCATTTCGAGGTTATTGGCAAGCGAGAATGAAACGGTTCCGCTCTTGCCTTGACCGGGAATGCCATATAGTGTGTTGGGGAACATAGAATATTTGTAGGGAACTAAAGTCCCGTCGGGCATCGGTCGATCGTAGGTGCCGTAATAACCGAAAAACGAGGAACTGAAGTCGGGCGCACCGCTGAATGAGACTGTCGGAGTCATTACATGGCGAATCATCTTGACCTTATCGCCGAGGAACGGGAGTGGTTGGAAGAAACCGTAAACTTTGGTGTCAAACGAAACGGAGGCGTTGAAGTCCCAAACGTTGTAAAGGCTGTAGGAAGTGTCGCAGACTTCAGCCGAGGCATTGGGATCCCACTGACGGCGCACCTTTGAGGTGTACATACGGTCGTTTAGATTGACCGAGGGAGTGAAGTTGATGTATTTCAGGAGGTTGAAGGTGGCAGAGATGGGCACGGAGTGCTTCATGCCGTTTCGCCAGTCTTTGATAAGGCTTTTCTTGAGGAATTGGTTTTGTTTGGCAGTCAGAGAGTTTTGTAGCTGACCTGAGTAGGAGAGACGAATTTTTTCATACCATCGCTCGTCGCCAAGCATTTTTTTGCGTTTGAACGGGAAGATTTGCTGCATTGTGACGGTCAGGCTCGGGAACGAAACCGAAAGTGTAGAGTCTTGGGTACGCTGCGAGATGTTGAGCGAGGTTGAGATTGACCATTTTGAGCGCGGGATGCGGTAGGTCATGTTGATTGTCGAACTTTTGGTGTTCTCGGTGAAAGCCGACCCATAGTAACTGTTGAGGTCGTTGCGTGAGTATCCGCTGGTGGTGAAGTTTACAGAAGCGGAAAGCGACATGTTTGGGTTGGCTTTTGAGTCCTGAGTATGAGACCAGATGACTTGAAAGTTTGTCTGAGCTGAATAGTCGGGGTCAGATTTCTCGCCGGTGATTGTCTTGAGGTAGCTTAGCTGGAAGTTACCGCTGTATTTGTATCGGCGCAAGTAGGTTGACTGAGCGTTAACTCCCCATGAACCATGGGTGTAAACTTCGCCGGTCAGAGCAAGGTCGATGTTATCGTTGATTGCAAAATAGTAGCCGCCATCGCTCAGGTAGAAACCACGGTTGTAGTCGTCGCCAAAGGTCGGGACGATGATACCTGAGGCATATTTGTCTGTAAAGGGGAAGAATCCGAATGGCACAGCGAGCGGGAGGGGAAGTCCGGCAAGAACCATGTAGGCAGGACCTGAAACCACGCTTTTGCCGGGCACTACTTTTGCGCGGGTGAGCTGAAGATAGAAGTGGGGACAGTCGTGGTCGTCGCAAGTGGTGTATTTACCGCCCTCGACATAGTAGGAATCGTCCTCCATCTTTTTAGAGACACCACCGGTGAGGTAGCCTTCTCCCTGTTGGGTGATGATGTCGGTGATGTAGGCACGTTTGGTTTTGAAGTTGTAGTCGATTGTTTCGGTGTCGTATTCCTGACCATTGTCAGAGAAAACCGGACGGCCGGTCAGTTCGCCGAGCGAATCGACAACGCCGACCGCATGGACTGTATTGTCTTGAAGATCCATGTCGATTTGGGCAGCCTTAAGTGTGAATTGGTCATATTCGACGTTGGCTTCGCCATAGACGTATGCTTTTTCACGACCAATCATAATCATAGAGTCGGCTGCGGTGATTGTTACGACGTTTTCGAGATCGACTTTTTCGCGACGTATGCGAGACCCTTTTGGCTTGATGACAACCGGCTTAGGTTCATTAATCGAGTCGGTTGAATCAGCAGGAGCTTTAAGGTTGATAGAGTCGTTAAGTACCTTAGGAGCTTTAAGGGCTTTAACGTCGAGAGTGTCTTTAACGTCAAGAGTGTCGAGTGGAGCTTTAAGGGTGAGGGTGTCGGTGGGGAGGTCTTCCTTGAAAATAGCGAGAGTGTCGGGTGCTCCGACTTTGGAATAATCGACCTTGCGATGTTTGATTGACGTTGAATCTACAGCCATTTCAGCGTGATCGTACCCGTCATGGTTATGGGTGTGTTTGTCCGAATACAGTTCTTTCAAAGAGCTGCATGAAGTAATCGCCAAAAGGGTGAAAATTAAGGCAATAACGGGAATTATATAGCGTTGAGAGAGTCTCAAAATGTGATCAAGGGCTTATTTGACTTGCAAATTTAGCAAATTAAACTGAAACAACGCTATTTACAATTCTTAAAAAGCTAAAAAATGGTGTTAAGTTTAGTGAGTTATTGAGTTGAACATGGCGATGACCTTGTCGCGAGAGGCGGGAATGAGTGCCGGAACGTGGGCGTCGCTGTTGAAAATCACTGGGATTTTGGCGTTGACAAGACGTTTCCAGTATCGCGGGGAGGGGAAAAGCCGGTTGCGCTGAGCAAACATTTTGGTGTTGATTTCGACAATGAGTTCGGTCTCGGCAATTTGGTCAATGAGCGAGTTTATCTTGTCGATGAACCAAGGTTGATCTTCGATATCGGGGTCAACCGACGAGGCGTTCTCGGCTATTTTATCGAGATGTCCGACGATGTCAAATCCACCTGCATCAATCATTTGAGACATAGAGTCAAAATAAGAGTCAACAACATAGCGGAGGTCGTTGTCAAAGTATACTTCGAGGTATCGGGCAAAGCGTTCGTGACTACCGTCACAATCGACAAAACGGCTTTTGTCGGGCGTTTGTATGAAGTGGACCGAGCCGATGCGGTAGTCGAGCGGGAGCGATGTGATGAAGTTGCTTGCCGGTCCCCATAATTCGCCCAAATAATCAACTTCCATTCCGGCAAGGAAACGACATTTATCACCATATTCTCTGTTTATGCGGTTGACTTCGGCAAGGTAACGGTTGACTTTGTCGCGGTGCATGTTGCAGGGCGATTCAATCGGAACGGGCGAATGAGGCGAAAATCCGTAAAGGTCATAACCAAGTTTTACGACTTCGCGCGCAAAAGCTTCCATTGTTGCGCGTCCGTCACAGAACTCGGTGTGGGAGTGAAGGTTATAAAGTCGGCTTGAGTCGATGAGGTCTTTGAGCATTGTTGTCAATAGTCAAATTTTCGTGTCGAATCAGGTGACTTGATATTCTTGACGTAAAGGAAGAAAACAATCATCAAAGCGACTGCCAAAGCACATCCTGCACCAATCGAGATATAGAGGTCGAGACCGAAACCCTCAACGGGAGCAAAGAGTATGTAGCTCAAGCTGACGGCAGTCATGAACATCGCGGGTAAGAGTGTGATGATGTAAGCCTTATTTTTGCGCGCAAGATAAACCGAGACTGCCCAGAGAGTGAAGACCGCAAGGGTTTGATTAATCCAAGCGAAGTAACGCCACAAGATGTTGAAATCAAGGAACATCAAAAGGAAACATAGGGCGAAAATCGGGAGCGAAATGAGAACTCGTTTCCAAAAAGAACGTTGGTCAAATTTCATGAAGTCGGCGGCGATAAGGCGTGCGCTTCGCAGAGCTGTATCACCTGTCGAAATCGGGGCGGCGACTACACCGATTATAGCGAGGATTCCGCCAAATGCACCGAGCCAGCTGATCGAGAGTTCGCTGACGAGTGCGCCTGCCGAATTGTTGTGAGCCGCCATGTAGTCGGCGAGTTGGTCGTAACCGTTTGTAAAAGCGATTGCCGCGGCTGCCCAGATCAGGGCTACGATACCTTCTGAAACCATTGCGCCGTAGAAGACCGGACGGGCAAGTTTTTCGTTTTTCAAGCAACGAGCCATAAGGGGCGATTGAGTAGCGTGGAATCCTGAAATTGCACCGCAAGCGATGGTTACAAACATCATCGGGAAAATCGGGTGGGAGATGGCTGCATCGCCACGATAACGTGTGTGTAATCCGTCGGTTATGCCATCGGGAATCGTCACGTCGCCAAATAACAGGACGCATAGAAGTCCGACAGCCATGAAAAGGAGTGAAAATCCGAAAATCGGATAGAGATTACCAATTAATTTGTCGATTGGCAGGAGCGTTGCGAGGATATAATAGAGGAAAATGACGACGACCCAGAATGTTTTATCCATCCAATCGGGTGTCATTCCGGCGATTAGCTCTGATGGGGTCAGGACAAATACTGTTCCGACAAGGATTAGAAGCACCATTGACACGATGCGCATTACCTGTTTGATTGTCAAGCCGAGTTCGTGACCTACGATTTCGGGGAGTGATAAGCCACCCGAACGTACTGATATCATGCCTGATATGAAGTCGTGGACTGCTCCGGCAAAGATTGTTCCGAGCACAATCCAAAGGAATGCGGCGGGACCAAACATAATACCCATCACTGCGCCGAAAATCGGACCAAGTCCGGCGATATTAAGGAATTGAATCAGAAAGACTTTCCATGTCGGGAGCGGCGTGAAATCGACACCATCGTTTTTTGAGATTGCAGGGGTCGGGATTGAGCCGTCGACTCCAAATATTTTTTCAACGATGGCACCATAAATGAAGTAGCCACCAATTAAGATTGCGAGCGAAATCAGGAATAGGGTCATGGGATATGATTAGTTAAATGTATTTAGTTGGTTTCTAAACGTATAACGGTGTTACGTATTGATTTGAGCTTGTTGGTGTCGTGCCTTAACTTTGATTCGAGTTCGTTAATTTTGCCGGCGGTTGAAAGATTGCCTTTTGCATATTTTTCGCGGAGTTGGTTAAGCTCGGTACGAGTTTTTTCGAGTGATTCATACTGGCTCAGGTATTGACGCATTGCTTCAGCGGCAGGTTGAGATTTAAAGCTGTCGAGTGAAGTTAAGATGCCACGACCGGGAATGTAAAATTCAAATGTCGGACCATTGTCTTCAGATGAGGGTTTAATTGCGCGGATTTTGGCGAGCAATTCAGAGTAGTCGGTATCGGGAGCCCATGTGGCTTTATAGCTGTCGATGCGGGCAAAAGATGCAAGGTTGGGGTCGTCGGGTGAATAGTTGGTGCGCATATCTGAGGGAATGAAAACGTAGATTGTTAACATCCCGGGGACATGGTTACGGTCGGTAGCCCACCATCCGGCACCTGTAATCTCGTCAATTGCAAGGAGATAGTCGTTGTAAGGCGAGTTGTACGGCATACCGATATTCTGAGGCTGTAGATAATCCATTCCTGATTTTCGAGAGATGAAAATGTCGTATCCGCCGAGCGAATTTTCGCCGTTGTTGGCATAGTAAAGCGTTATGCCATCGGGCATGAGGAATGGATAGTTGGCATCGCCACCCTCATTGAGACTGCCTTTTAATGCGATCGGTTTTTCGCGTTCGCCTCCAAATAGAAGTGCTGATGAAGCGAGTTTTGTTGTTGATGAGTCGTTAATGGCATATATCTGCTCCATTCCCGATTCAGAGGTGTAAACAACTGTTGGATTGGCAGGTTCAAAGCCTGCGGGAACTGTCTCGCGTGAGGTCAGAGTGCCGCTTTCGGGCGATAGGCGATAGTAAGTGAAAAAATCTGCGGCAGGAACTGACAGACTGTCTATTATGACGATTTTTTCGACACGGTCGAGCATATTTTTTATATGCTCGATTTTTTCGACAACCTCGCCTGATTCATCGGGATCGGTTTTCTTTCGTGTGCGTTTTAATCCTTTGCGATACAGCTCGATATCTTCTTCGGCGTCGTTAATGCGGTATTGTGTTGCCGCAATGTCGGCAAGCGAAAGCCACGCATTGTTGATTCCTTTTTTCTGAGCCTCTTTATATTGCTCAATGGCGTCTTTAATCTCGTTTTGTGCGAGGGCACATTCGCCAAGCAACATGTTGATGTGGCCATCTTTAGGCGACTTGACTTCAAGTCGTTGCAAGATGTCGGCGGCTTGGTCGTAGTTGCCTGATTTTATGAGCGCGGTCGCACCTTCAATTGATTCGGAAGATTGAGCGGATATGAAGGGCGATGAAATCAGCGATGCCACACAAAGCAATATGACGGGGAATTTCATAACGAGTACACAGTTAAATTATTTGGAGGAGCGAGAGACGGTGCTCCAATTCGGTTGAATTTAGTTTGGTTGAGAGTTTTCCGCGATGGGCAAGCGAAATGCCTCCGGTTTCTTCAGAAACGATTATGGCAGCTGCATCGGTAGCCTGGGAAATACCCAGAGCCGAACGGTGTCGAAGACCGAGCGAGCGGGGAATATCGGTGTCGTGGCTCACGGGTAGGATACAACCTGCCGACTTGATCAGGTCACCGGCAATGATGAGTGCGCCGTCGTGGAGGGGTGAATTTTTGAAAAATATGTTTTCAATCAGACGAGAGTTGATTTGTGCGTCAATGATGTCGCCTGTTTTTTCGTAAGTATCGAGTGGTATTTTTTGTTGAATTACAATCAGTGCGCCGGTTTTACTCTTGGACATATTCATGCAGGCATACACGATTGGCATGATTCGGTCGCGCGAGTTGTCAGCCTGCTCGTTTTTCTTGTGGTGGAACATACTTGCAAGGAAACGCCAACGTTTTTGTGAACCCAGCTCAACCAAAAATCGCTTTAGCTGGTCTTGGAAAAGAATGACAAGGATGAGCAAACCGATACTCATGAATTTGTCGAGAATAGACCCTAACAGTCTCATTTCGAGGAGTTCGGATGTTATTACCCAAACCATGATGAAAGCGAGTACACCATAGAAAATGTTGATCGACCCTGATTCCTTCATAATTCTATAAAGGTAATAAAGCATTGACGCTACAAGGAGAATGTCGATTATGTCTTTAATTCCAAATGAATCCACTTTATGAGGGTTTAAGAGTATTAGCGATAGTTTGTTATTTGAGTGTAAATTGTGACAGCCTGAACAGCCTCTCTGACATCGTGAACACGAAGAATTGACGCTCCGCGGTCAAGTGCAAACGAGTTGAGGGCGGTTGTGGCAGGCAGGGCATCGGTTGCCGACACGTTGAGTAAACGGGTTAGCATTGATTTGCGAGAAACCCCTACAAGAATCGGGCATTTAAGCGTCTCAAACACATTGAGATTTCTAATCAATTCATAGTTTTGAGCGGTAGTCTTGGCAAATCCGAAGCCCGGGTCAACGATGATGTCGCAGACACCTTTGAGAGCCAATCGGTTGATTTTCTCGCCAAGAGTGTCAAGGACGCAGGCTGTTACACCACGATCGTCATAGTCGGTGAGTGATTGCATCGTTGAAGGTGTACCCCTCATGTGCATAGCGATGTATGGTACATGGAGCGATGCGACTGTGTCAAACATATCGGGGTCAAGGTCTCCGCCCGAAATGTCATTAACGATGTCAGCACCCATTTCAATAGCTGTACGGGCAACAGATGCACGGAATGTATCAATCGAGATAGGAATGTATGGTGCAATTTTACGAGCTATTTCGATGCCACGGTAAAGTCGGTCGAGTTCTTCGTCGGGCGAAACGTCCGAGGCGCCCGGGCGCGACGAATAAGCACCAATATCAAGGATATCGGCACCATCAGAGACCATTTTTTCGATACGTTCGGCAATCGAGTTGGAGTCGGGTGTTCGTGACTGCTCATAAAATGAGTCGGGTGTCACGTTGACAATACCCATCACTGCCGGTCGGTCGAAAGTGGTTAGCTTACCTTTCAAGTTTAGCGTGAACGGTTTAAACTGACCCATTCTCAATCTTTTTGATAATTCACTGCGAAATTACAACATTTCCCCCGACAAATCAAGCATCGACCAATATTTTCTTACTATCAGAGCCATTTGTCGTAGAAATTACCACACTCAAAAGGCTGCATCGTAACCACTTATTACGACACAGCCTTTATTTGAATTAGTATTAATGGATATCTTATTGACGTACTTCGGTATGGAAGTTTGTGAAAGCGGCTTTCTCTTGTTCGGGGAGTCCGTCTTTCTCTTTTTGGGCGCGGATTGCCTTGATGAGGAAGGCGGTGTTGCGTCCGAGATTACGCATAGTTTGTAATCCTTCAAGGTCGGCTTCTACATCTTCGGGTGTGAATCCGTGAACCTCGTTCCAATAAGTTGACGAAACAACCGGCATTGAAGCCATAGAGAAAAAATGGTTGAGGCTGTCAAACGCAGCAACACTACCTGCACGGCGAGACGAAACGACGGAAGCACCAATCTTTTGGTTAGTGTCAACAACGCCGCCGGTGCTGAAGAACAAACGATCCATAAATGAATGTAGCTGACCGTTTGGTCCGGCATAATAAACGGGAGTTCCGACAATCAAACCATCAGCTTCGGCAAATTTCGGTGCAGTTTCATTGACCGCATCGTTAAACACACATTTGCCATGAGTTCGGCAATACATACAAGCGATACAACCGCGTATGTCCTTGTTTCCGATATTGATACGTTCGGTGTCAACACCACACTCGTTCAGCGTTTTCTCAAGCTCGTCAAATGCGCGAGCAACACATTCTTTCAGTTGCGGACTTCCGTTAACTAAAAGCACTTTATATTTTGATTCTGCCATTATACAATAAGTTTTGTTAGTTTAAGCACTTAAATTGTATAATGATAACAATTTCAATTTTGAAAAAGTTTTAATGAATACATAATTTAAAGATTATGGTTGACATTGTATTTTTTCGTGGAATTTTTTGAAACTTTGCATCTCAAAACAATAAATAAAATTGAAATATGGAAGATATAAGAATTGATTGCGCTAATCCTACTCAGGAGGAAATTGAGTTGTCGGTGTTTCATTCGCAGACTTTGTTTAAGTTGAACCATACAATGCCTTTTACCGAGGAGTATGACGAACTTATGCATCAGTTATTCCCCGAGATGGGCGATAATAGCCATATCGTGACTCTCCTTACCAAGGTCCAATAAGATAAAAAGAAAATATTTATAAAAGGACAGCCCCAAAAGTCATCACACTCTTGGGACTGTTAATATTTTACTAATGGGATGCCTTAGGGCATTACTTTTACAAGCATCATTTTAGCGTCGGTTTTAGCAACTACGCTGTGGGGGACATCGGCACCCATGAGCATAAATTCGCCTG
>CAMWIM010000062.1 GCA_947174335.1 uncultured Porphyromonadaceae bacterium
TCATCTTCGACGATGAATAAGACATTGTTATCAATCACCCCACCAACGAGCCTTCCGGCTCGATGATGGGGTTAAACAGGGTTGTTGGTCTCCGATCAACCGATGCTGGAGCCGGTAAAATATTACTTAAACTTCCACGTAAGCGTACCTTTTTGGTCGCGGTCGCTGTTGCTGAGCGATGAGAAGCGGGTTGCGAGCGATGCTTGGATGGTTCGTTTACGGAGTTCGAGATCGGCTGAGGCGGCACCGTCACCTCCGGCGTATGTTGCAGAAATAACTTTACCTTCGGGATTGACAGTCACTGCAATTCTTATTGTGCCTGATTTGCGGCTTGTGTTTGCTCCCCATGAGATGATGCGCCGCCCGGCAAGGTCGTGACCGGCTGTGCCGTCGAGAGTTCCGCTGACCGCATTTCCTTCGGCTACACCGCTGATGCCCTCGCCTTTACCTTTACCACCGAAGTTCATCTGATTTTTAATTTTGTCACGAGATGCTTGTTCGCGACGTTGTTGTTCGATGCGTTCAAGTTCTTCTTTGGTAGGACCTGTTTTTTCGGGAACAGGTTTCTCACGCACTTTTGCAGGCGATTCCTGCTCGGATGTCACAACCGGTGCGGGCAATCCTTGTTCGCCACCATCGGCAACGCTTTCGCCGTCGCTGAGAGCAGTTCCTTCAGACGGAGCTTCGGGCGCATCGGCGGGCGTTTGATTTGTAATCATGTCGCCGAGGTTGATATAGTCATTGACATATAACACTTCTGGGTCGTCGGGAATGCGGTCATCCTCGGCGTCCTCGGGCGGCCATGTGAGATAGGTGGCACAAAATGAGAGGAGCACCACAGCGTGAGCTGCAAGAGCGACGATGATTGCTATGATTCGGTCACGCGGTGTGGGTTCCATGATTGCGGAGTGTGATGTTATGATTGGTCGTGAACATTATTTTTTGTTGTCGGTCGGGACAGCCGATGGAGGAGCGGGTTTAGTTGCAAGCACCATTTTGAAATTGTTTTCGGCACCAATGTTGAGAATCTCGACTATGCGACCGTATGGAACGCTTTCGTCGGCATATAAAGCGATATATCCTTCGGGGTCTTGCTGGGTTGTAAGACGAAGGAATGTAACCAGTGAAGCAGGGTCCATAGGTTGAGGTTCTTCGCTTCCGTATGATGCAAATAAATTTTGCTGAGCGTCAATAAAGACGGTTGTACCGGGTTTGATGGCGGTTTGCTGAGAGCTTTGGGGCAGGTTGACATCGATTGCTGTCGGGAATACAAAGGTCGATGTCACCATAAAGAAAATCAGCAACAGGAAGATGACATCGGTCATTGATGCCATTGAGAAACCTGCCATCATTTCGTGTTGACGTTTAAATGCCATTTGATGAGAGTGTTTTGGAGAGGTTATTCAGCAGGTTCATTTAGAAGGTCCATGAACTCCATGGTTTTTGATTCGAGGAGGTTCATGACAAGGTTGATGCGGGCAACGAGGTAATTGTAGGCAAAGAGGGCGATGATACCGACAACCAAACCTGCAACAGTTGTTACGAGAGCGGTATAGATGCCGGCTGAGAATGTGGCGATACTTGCCGCATTACCTTGTGATGCGATGTCAAAGAATGCCTGCACCATACCGATTACGGTTCCGAGGAAGCCGACCATCGGAGCACCTGCGGCTGTTGTCGCAAGCCAGGGGAGACCTTTGCCGAGACGTGCAATTTCGATGTTACCTGTGTTTTCGATTGCTACAAGAACATCGTTCATCGGGCGACCGATGCGTGAAAGTCCTTTTGCGATCAGTCGGGAATAGGGGGTGTTGTCTTGTTTGCAAAGGTTCATTGCGTTTTCAATCTCGCCTTCGTGAACATAGCCTTTGATGCGTTTCATAAAGCTGTCATCGTTGCGGGTTGCACGACTGATGACGATTGCTCGCTCAACAAATATGTAGATGCTTATCAGCGAAAGAATTGCGAGGGGAATCATAAGAATACCGCCTTTGAGGCAGAGATCCCAGATTGAGAGCGATACAACGGTTTCGACAGGCTCTGGAACTGAAGCCGGAAGAATAGCTTGGGCAGTTTCGGTTACTGTATCAACTGTGTTGGTAAGCGTGTCGCTTAAGATTTGAACGGTGTCGAGTAAAATCATGATAGAATTGGTGATATAGTTTATGAGCTTGTCAATGATTTCAAAAATATGATAGATCATGAAAGTGATGTTAATTTATTCTGTTTAGTTTTGTAAAGCGTGTTTGTAAGCGGCAATCGTTTTTTCAAGTCCGAGATAGAGCGCATCGCAAATCAGGGCATGACCGATTGACACTTCGTTGAGATATGGAACGTTGCTATGGAAATAGTTGAGGTTATCAAGACTCAGGTCGTGACCGGCGTTGATGCCGAGACCTACTGCATGGGCGGCGGCGCTTGCCTCGATAAACGGAGCGACAGCCTCGCGGGGGTTGGTCGGGAACAGATCGGCATAGGGTTTTGTGTATAGCTCGATGCGGTCGGCACCGGTGCGCGCTGCGGCTTTGATGTTCTCGATATCGGTTCCGACAAAGATTGATGTTCTGATTCCGGCTTCGCTGAAACGGGCGATTGTATCGTTGAGGAAGTCAAGATTGGCTTCTACATCCCAGCCGGCGTTAGAGGTCAATTGTCCGGGCGTGTCGGGCACCAGTGTAACCTGCTCGGGCTTAACCATCAGAACGAGTTCGACGAACTCGGGTGTCGGATTACCCTCGATGTTAAACTCAGAGTGGACTACCGGACGCAGGTTCAGAACATCATCGCGACGAATGTGACGCTCGTCAGGACGGGGATGCACCGTGATTCCGTCAGCACCGAAACGCTGACAGTCGATAGCAACTTTAAGCACATCGGGATTGTTTTCGCCTCGCGCGTTGCGAAGCGTGGCAATCTTGTTAATGTTAACACTCAAGTTGGTTGATGTTGTCATTTCTTTGAGTAGATTTACCGATTAAATATTGTTTTTGATTGAGATAATATCCCGGTTATTTTATCAAATCGATAAAAAATTGTATTTTTGTAAAAGTTTCTGACTGCAAATTTAGTCAGAATATGTAAAACATCGAAAAAAATTGACGATAAAAGATTATACCAACGATAAAAAAATGACTTTGACTGCTGATATTGAGGAATTGTTCAATCGCCGATTCCCCCAAAACGACCATTCGACCGAGTTGACTCTTGCAATTCGACCGATGGATTATAGCGGAGCTATGGTGGCTCGTGCAGTCGAAGATTGTAATGCCAATCTGATTAATCTGAATGTTACGGGCGAACGAAACGAAGACGGTTATCTGCTTGTTGACTTGCGAGTTGATGTTCTGAATGGCGAGGCTGTCGCACGTTCGCTTGAACGCTATGGATTTGAGGTTGTTGATTTTGTCGCTCCCGATGGCAGCGGCTATGATACAGCACGCGACAGGGCAAATGAGATTTTAAAAATACTTGATATTTGATATTATGGAAAAGGCTCCAACATTAACTGTTGCCGTTTATGGCAGTCGACATCAGGGCGAAAATGCCGAGCATGTGTTTGCGCTGTTGCGTGAATTGTCGGTGCGTGGCTGTCGTTTGCTTGTTCATCCTAAGCTGTTGAATCATCTGAATGACTTGCTTGGCGATGTTTTTTCGCAGTCGATAAACCTCTACGGCTCGCCTGCTGATTCCGATTTCAAAGCCGACATGGCGTTGAGTATAGGTGGCGACGGAACTTTTCTGCGCACCGCCCGTTGGGTCGCCGATAAAGAAATTCCCATTCTGGCTATAAACACGGGTAATCTCGGTTATTTGACTGCCTTTGACATCAGTGAGACAAGTTTGATTGCCGACACTCTCTTTTCGGGTAAGTTTAAAATTGAAAATCGTTCGTTGTTGAAAATCGAGGTTGAGGGTCAACATTTGAACATCTGGAACTATGCGCTCAACGAGCTGGCAATTCTTCGTGACGAGACTGCTTCTATGATTACCGTTGACTCATCAATCGACGGGGAAGAGCTTGCTTCATATCTCGGTGACGGACTGATTATCTCGACCCCGACCGGAAGCACCGGTTACAACCTGTCGGTCGGCGGTCCGGTTGTTCAGCCGACATCTCCCACACTTGTTGTCGCACCTGTCGCACCCCATTCGCTGACGATGAGACCGATCGTTATAGCCGATTCGTCAGAATTGACATTCAGGGTTACGGCGCGATCGGAGACTTTCAAGCTGAGTCTCGACGGCAATTATGTTACCCTCCCTTGCGGAGTTAAGGTCTCGGCTCGAAAGGCTCCGTTTGTCGTGAGGGTTATACAGCGGCTCGGATTTAACTTTGCCGACCGCCTGCGCCATAAACTTCTTTGGGGCGTCCGCTGATTCACTATATTTATATGTATCTTAAAACAGGGATTGTAGTCAACTTTGACGAGCTGGGTCCGGTCAGGTTTGTCGTTCGTCCGACATCCCGTAAGGTTTCGGCAAAGTGGAAGGACGGTGGAGTTGTGTGTAACATTCCGCCCCGAATGACTTTGCAAGATATTGCTCCGATTGTAAAGCAGTTGGCTCCGCGATTGCTGAATTCAAGATTGAAATTTGAGTTTGATGAGCAAAACGGCTTTGAAGTTGATAACTGGAAGGTTGGGTTTGTCAGAAATTCGGTACGCGATGATAAATTATCAGCCACTTACTCAACAGACGGTTGTAAAATCATGGTGCCGCGCGATGCCGATTTCAGGGATGAGGATTTTACAAGGCGTGTTAATGGTCTGATTTGCAAAATTGCGCAGAATACCGCTCCGAAAATATTGATTCCTTTGGCGGTTGAAGTGTCTGATAAATTGGGGGTTGTTCCTGACAAGTGGATGATTTCGTATGGACATCGTACACTCGGATTTTGTAACCGTCAGCGTGAGATTGCCTTGAGCTATATGGTAGTGTTTCTTCCCCGCGAATTGAAGGAGTATATCATTTGTCACGAGCTCGCCCATCTGACTGAGATGAATCATAGCGATCGGTTCCACCGGCTGTGTAATCAATATTGTTCCGGTCGAGAAAATGAGTTGGCAAAAAAGGTTAAAAATTATCGTTGGCCCGTCATTAGATAAACATAATTACCTTTTATATCGTTTAAACTATATATTAACGTTACTATAATTTATCTATTATGTTTTATAATCTTATTCCTACCCATAAAGTTGGAGAATGGCTCGTGTCTCATATTGACGCCATTCTTGATAAATTCGGATTAGCAAATGAAAAGACCTTAGAAGAGATTATTTATGTTGGTCTTATTGTTGCAATTGCTCTTTTTCTGGGTTGGGCAGTAAGAAAGGTAGTAGTTTTTATAGCGCGAAAAGCTGTTCAGCTCCATCCAACTGATGTCGGGAATGAATTGCTTGAGCAAAAGACATTCAGTAAGTGTTCCCATATTATTCCGCCGTTAGTATTCCTTGCTCTAATCCCCTTTGCATTTGAAACTGACAGTCACACTCTCAAGTTGATTGACCGAGGTGTGATAATCTATTTTATGATTATGCTTGGAATAGGTATTAATGCCGTACTGACTTTCTTATGGACTCATTTTGATTCTCACCAAAACACAGATCATCATCCTCTCAGGGGCTTATTGAATACCGGTCATGGCATTGTCTGGATTTTGATTTCATTGGCAATTCTTTCAATCATTCTTGATAAATCGCCCGGTGCATTGCTTGCCGGTCTCGGTATTTTTGCCACCGCTCTTATGTTGATTTTCAAGGATTCGATTTTGGGTCTTGTTGCCGGTATTCAGTTGTCTCAAAACGACATGTTGCGTGTCGGTGACTGGATTGTGGTAACAAACACCCCTGCTGATGGTACAGTTATCGAAGTAACACTTACAACTGTAAAAGTTCAGAACTGGGATAATACTATTATCATGGTTCCACCCTATACTCTTGTTTCAACATCGTTCCAGAACTGGCGTGGAATGACCGATTCGGGTGCCCGTCAGATTGCACGTTACTATTACTTTGCCAACGATTCAATCAAGAAGATTGACGATGCCGCAATCGACAGTTTGGTTGCCAAATTCCCGATTTTGAAACCGTTTGTTGACAATGCGCGTAGCCGTAAGACAGCCGGCAAAGGTCCGGAATATAATGCCGAAATGGCACCGGTTAACGGTACGATTGACACGAATATGGGTCTTTTCCGCGCATATTTAGGTCTTTATTTGAAAAACAATGACGCTATCAGCAAAGACCAGTATATGCTTGTACGTCTTCAGCAACCGACTGAGTTTGGTACGCCATTGCAGTTATTCGTTTTTACTCCCCACAATGAGTGGCCCGCCTACGAGGCTGTCCAGAGTGCGCTCTTCGAGCATATCGCAGTTGTCGCTCCCGAATTTGGATTGAACATCTACAATGCTCCCAACCACAACAAATTTGAGATTGAAAATACAGGGGTTGCTTCCCCCAAGGCATAACATATAAAACTAAGTGAGGTAAAAAAATAGCAGAGCGAATTGAAATCACTCTGCTATTTTTTTGTATTTTATACTGAATAAAAACCCAAATCACTCCAATTTTATATTTTATACTGAATAAAATTGCAATTTATCCAAGTTTTGTATTGCATACTGAACAAAATTATGTATTTTTGCAATAAAATTTTTAGTTTATGGAAATAATAACTCGATCTAAATATATAGATAAGATTCTCGGATTTCTAAATAAAGGAATGATTCTCGCTCTAACCGGACAACGAAGAGTGGGTAAAAGTTATATTCTTCGAAATTTAGCAGAATTAATTCAGGAAAGATATCCTGATGCAAATATTGTTTATATAAACAAAGAGAAGAAGAAATATAGTAATCTTCGAACCAATACCGATCTTGATGAGTATCTTTCAGATAAATTTAAACCGTCTGGTCTGAATTTCCTTCTTATTGATGAGGTGCAGGATATCGATGGATTTGAACATACCTTACGTAGCTTGAATGCTGATGAGGAATGTCAGATTATCGTTACGGGAAGTAATGCTAAAATGCTTAGTTCAGAACTATCGACATATCTTGGAGGTCGATATATAGATATCCACATTCAAAGTTTATCTTACCCGGAATTTCTCAAATTCCATAAATTAGAGGATTCGCAAGATATCCTGGAAAAGTACTTGATCTTCGGTGGAATGCCCCATCTATACCGACTTGGATTGGAAAATGAAGATATGGTCTGGGAATATCTTCATAATATATATAATACCATTGTTCTCAAAGATGTTATTGAAAGAGAAGGTATCAGAAATGCGACTCTTTTTGAAAATCTTTTGTCATTTGTTAGTGATAATGTGGGACAGATTGTTTCCGGATCCTCTCTATCTAAATATTTAAAATCTCAAAAGGTTGATGTTACAACATCTACAATATTAAATTATCTTGGTTCTGCCGGAAATGCTTATATTATAAATAAAGTTCCCCGTTATGATATTCATGGGAAAAAACTACTTGAATCAAACGATAAATATTTTTTTGAAGATTTAGGCCTAAGAAATATTCTTGTTGGTAGTAATCGTGAAAAAGATATGGAAAAACTGATAGAAAATGCGGTCTATCTTCATTTGAAAAATCTTGGATATAAGGTTACTGTTGGAGTGCTCCCAAATGCTGAAGTTGATTTTGTTGCTGAAAATAATGGTAAAAAGATATATGTCCAGGCAACCTATTTGGTAGCAAGTGAACAAACACAAGAACGAGAATTTGGGAACCTTCTAAAAATAAAGGATAATTATCCCAAATACGTTGTTTCGATGGACCCTATCAGTTTATCAAAAAATTATGATGGCATTCAACATCTTTCATTAAGAAAGTTCTTACTGAAGGAAGATCTATAAAATAAATGCATCTCCATGTCTATTAAAACTTTGGAGATGCAATTTATTTATATTTAATTATATTGTCTATTACAATTTATTTATTTGACCCATAAAGAGGCAAGAGTTTGTATTTTCTTCCATTATCCAGAATATGAATGGACGGTCAACTGTAAAAGATGGATTTTCTTCGAGAACAGGCTTGCTGTCAATATCGCTTGAAACGATAGCATATTCTGAAAGTGCTGAACCTTCTGCTCCCGTTTCTTCACCTTTTAGAGTGCATTTTTGAATGATAAATTTATCACCAAGAGGTTGTTTACTTCAGTCTGATTGTGGCAATCGCTCTGCTATTTTTGTATTGTATATTGAACAAAATTTGATTTTACTCTAACCAAATTAGGGGTGTGAAACTTTACCGATAAATAGGATTGAGCCGGTGCTTGTCTCCTCAATAAGGAAAATGAATGGGGAGTCAAGATTCAATGTGACTTTAGGATATTCGATCATATCAGGTCCCGGGGAACCGACCATTAATCCACCGGTTACGGCGGCAGCCTCTGCTCCTTCCTCATCAACACTAATTGAAGTTTTCTGTTTTACTTCAGTCAAAATAGATTTTGACGATGCCATTAAAGGATATTCTACACCAAAAATTTTGTCATATCCCATATTAGGCAGAATATCTTTAAACGAAATTTCGCTATTTATTTTATAACGAGGCATTGTCAACGTAATGTCAGCAATTTTTGAGCTGTTTTTCAAGCTGGTGTATGATTCTCTTGTCAAAGTTTCGATAACCTTGTCAACAGAAACACCTTCGTATGGTTTAATAACAGTCATATAATAACTGCCGTTCCCATATCTCAGGCGCATTCCCTTCATTGTTTCGCCGTTATCATAGAAGACATTACGACAACTTTTTTTCATCATCGGGACTTTTATTGTAGCTCCGTTGGCAGTCTTAAAATCACTCTCTTTTGTCAAGTTTTTGTTAAATACATCATCCCATCTACCGTTAAAATATAGAGCATTTAAGATGATACTTGAAATCTCGGGTGAGAGATTTGTTTCAAGAAATTCGGGGATTAGTCCATTGGTGGCTTTCGATGCCCAGTTGTTGATTTCTTTACGGGTTTTATCTGTTGATAATTCAGCACTTTTTATTGTGGCTTCATAATAATCTTGGACAGTTGTTTTGAAATCCTTTTTAAGTTCGACACCTTTATTGACCCATATACCATTAGCCAGAGACAATTTGGTTTGTCGATCAGCAATTGGAAGTTCTTCAAGCATAAGGCGGCTTAACTTATTCACCTCGTCAAGTGAAAGGTCTGAAACGCCGAGTATATCTTTAATTTGAGTTAGGGTCTCATCAGTTGCTCCGTTAGCAATCATCGAGAGGTCGATTGAAAAGCTGAGAGGCGAAAAGAAAACGTTATCTTCTTTAGAGGCATTATTAACCGCCTTGAATAATTTGAAAGCAGCGTCATTCTGAGACTCAACAATTCCTTTTTGTTCTATAGTCAATGGAATAGCCTCGAAATATTCACGGCCCTGTTCATTTGTAATGGGGCTGTCTTCACTATCGTTGCAACTGCAAAATCCCATTGAAAGTGCAGCAGAAAGAATAATCATTGATCGGTTTAAGAGTTTCATATTTTTTATTTTTTAGAAATTGTACTATATAAGTGTGAATAATAGTATTCACGATTAATTCTGTTATAGGCATTGGGATTATCGTACTCTATCCCATGTTTAGGATTAAACGTACCATAGAAAAAATAGCCATTACAATCACCGTCCCAGCCCCAATTATGATGAACGTAGTCTGTGATTGTACGCTCTGTGGTCAGATACGATTCTTTTTCTTCAAGCCAACCGGGTAGCCACTCAACCTTATATACAACTGTAGTTTTTTCTATTCTTTTATGGCCGTCAATCAACCAATTATGTCCTATTCTTTTGGTTTCTCCATTTTCTGCAATTTCTCTGTATGCAATTAATGAAATTATCCCGTCTGAGAGGCTTAAAAGTGATTTCTCATTAAACGATGCAAAAGATGGTGTATTATAACCAAGTTCATTCATCGTTTTAATGATTGCATTGACACCAGTAGATGTACTTTCGGGATTTGAATAATCAGAATTGTTTCGATACCCTAATTCTCTAACTAAAAGAGAAATTGCCTCATGTGCAGATGCTGTCGCGTCATCATTACATGTTCCAAATGACTTATCAAGACCTGAATGTTTCGACATTTCAGACCAAGGCAATGTTGTGCTTGAAACAGGTCGATCTGGAAAGGTTAATGTTATTTGAGTAGGATGCTGAAAATATGACATTATCATTGCACATGCAATATTAGTACATCCTGCTATTTTGTTCGGAGCATATTTACCTTCACAACCATCTTGTCCCCAATTTACCTTTACTTTTGGACCGATATCAATAAGGGTCTTAGATGACTCCTCTGTTCTATAACTTACAAATGGCTCCTGTCCTGGAAGAGGATCGGGTTTAGTTAATCCATATACTTTATTTGTGCTATAATCTGACAAAGACTTTTCAAGAGAAGAAATATATTCTTGAAATGGTACATTTTTCATCTCAGTCTCTGGGTTATAATGCCCTTTTTCTGTAATAGCTAAAATATCTGGTAAACCTTTATCAGCACTAATAATTGAAAATCCATTATTATTTTCGTAGTTAACTACATACATCAGTGTGTCAGTATTTGCAGAACGTGATCTTTTTTTCACGATTATATGTACCGCACTTCTATCAACGGAATTTGTTTTTCTTGATGAAGTTTGAATAAATAGATTATTTTGTGCTATTTCTAAAGCGTCTTCTAAACTCCTATATTTAGAAGTTTCAGGTTCAAGTGAATTGTCCCAAGTTTCCTCTAAGATCGGATCAATATTTGAACAGGAACTTAAAATTCCGATTAGTAGACATAAAAATAATTTTGGTTTCAACATAAATTTTGTGATTGGTTTAATTATAAAGGATGAATAAAGTTTTTATTTTGCAAATAAAAAGGTTTTCAGCGATTAAACAAAATAAATTTGAGCGGAAATTGAGCGGAAATTGAGCGGAAATTGAGCGGAAATTGAGCGGAAAATGAGCGGAAAGCCAAATTGATTGTGCGGAATTTGTGCGGAAAATGACAATAAATCACTTGTTTCGTGGGGGTTACTTATCCCTTGCAATAACAAAGTCGAAGATGTCGCGGAGGGCATCGAGTGTTTGGGTTTGGGGGAATGATGCCAACGGGGCGAGGGCTTTTTCACGGAGGTTTTCCATGACCGAATAAGCGTAGTCGATACCGCCATTGTCGCGGGCGTAGATGATAAGGCGGTTTATTTCGTCGGTAGTTAGATTGTCTTTCATGGCGAGCTCTTTCATCTCCTCATGGTCGGGAGCTGACGGATCGAGAAGAACATGGAGTAGCGGGAGTGTGATTTTCCCTTCACGAAGGTCGTTGCCGGTTGGTTTGCCAATGTTTTTTTCGTCGTCAAAGTAGTCGAAAATGTCATCACGAATCTGGAAACAGAGTCCAAGTTGGTTGGCATAAATTCTCATTGCCTCGATGAGGTTTTCGGGGGCGTTGACAGCGTATGCTCCAACTTCGATACAGGCTACAAACAGTGAGGCGGTTTTGCGGTAGATTGTCTCGAAATAAGCCGCTTCATTAAGATTGTGGTAGCGGGCATTGTATATCTGATCGATTTCGCCGAGCGATAGTAGTTTACCGAGCGATGCGATGGCGCCAATGATGCGCATGTCATCGGTTAAAAGTGCTTGAGCAAGTGACGAGGACACGAAGAAGTCTCCGACAAGCACGGCGATATGGTTATCCCATAAGCCGTTTATCGTGGGCGAATTTCGGCGTAATTTTGTTTCATCGACAACGTCGTCATGAATCAACGAGGCGTTATGGAGTAACTCTACTGCAGCAGCTGCCGAGATTACGTTTTCATCGACCGAGCCAAATATCTTTGCGCTTAGGATAACCAGGATTGGTCTTATTTGTTTTCCTTTTGTCTGGAGGTAGTTGTCTATAACCCTATTCATCAAGGGGTTGGATGAATGGAGCGTGTCGGCGATACGGTCGTTGAGACGTTTCAACTCCGGCGCGATAGAAGCTTGTATGGACGAGATATTCTTCATCTTCGGTCTTTCAAGCTACAAAATTAACAAATATAAAACAATAACGACTAATTTTTAAGGTTAAAAAGCGTATTTTTATTACTTATCGGCAAATTTTAGTGTGCTTCGAGCCAATTTTGACCTACTCCCGATGATACTTCCAAGGGTACAACACCATTGAATGCCTCTCTCATCAGTCTGGTGACAAGTTCTTGCAGATCGGCGAGTTCGTCAGGCACGACATTGAAGATTAGTTCGTCGTGAACCTGTATAATCATTTTTGATTTGAAACCCTGTTCGTTCAATGCGTTATAAATATTAATCATCGCTCGCTTGATGATGTCGGCGGCACTCCCCTGAAGGGGCGCGTTGACTGCATTTCGTTCGGCATAGCCTCTGACTACATTGTTTCGTGAGTTGATGTCGGGAAGATAGCGGCGACGTCCCATGACGGTTTCGACATATCCTTTTTGGCGTGCATTTTCAATGGCATCGCTGATATATTGTTTGATACCGGGGAACGAAGCGTAATATCCGTCGATGAGCTGTTTGGCTTCGGCGCGCGGAATGTTGAGACGTTCCGATAGCCCGAACGCCGAGATACCGTACACAATCCCGAAGTTGGCGGTTTTGGCTTTGCGACGCTGGTCGTCGGAGACTTCATCGACCGGAATTCCATATATCTTGGCGGCTGTAGTGGCGTGGAAATCCCGACCTGACAGGAATGCGGAAATCATGTCGGGGTCGTTGCTAAGGTTGGCAAGCAGTCGCAATTCAATTTGTGAATAGTCGGCTGATAGAATGATGTTCCCGGGGTCGGCTATAAATGCCCGACGTATTTCACGCCCGTCTTCGGTGCGGATAGGTATGTTTTGCAGATTTGGATTTGTCGAAGATATACGTCCGGTTGCTGTAACGGTCTGATTGAATGTGGTGTGTATTTTGCCTGTCGTTTTGTTGACAAGTTCGGGAAGTGCATTGATATAGGTTGCCAACAGTTTTTTGAGGGCACGCGTTTTGAGGATGATTTCGACAATAGGGTGGGTGTTGCGCAGTTTCTCGAGGATTTCTTCAGAGGTTGAATATGACCCGCTTTTTGTTTTCTTGGCGCCACCATCAATTTTAAGTGTATCAAAAAGGATAGTTCCTACTTGAGCCGGACTTGAAATATTGAATCGTTGACCGGCGAGTTTATATGCTTCTTCTTCAAGGTTGTTCAGGCGTGAAGTGAGCTGGATTGAAAGTTGATGCAGCTCGTTAACGTCGATGCGGGCACCCTCCCACTCCATTGAAGCAAGCACTTTGATGAATGGCAGTTCGATGTCAGACAATAACGATGAAAGCTGTTGCTCGTCGATTTTGGTCTTGAGAATAGGTTTGATGAGCAATATTGTGGCGGCACGTCGTCCAAACTCCATTGCTACGACATCAGAAGGCGCATCAATTTTTGTGTATGGTTTGCCGGCAGCCCACTCCATATCGTTAAAGCCGGGCAGAACTGTCTGGGCAATCTGTCGCAACGAGTGACGCATTTCGGGTTGTAGAAGATAATGGGCAACCGAGGTGTCGAAATAAGGGGCATCAAACTTGATATTCTCGCGACGGAGCAGTATCATGTCGCGTTTGATATCGTTGCTGACTATGGTTGTTTTCTCAGCCGAGAAAAGCGGTTGTAAAATCTCGCAAATTTCCTCTCTTTTACCCGTCTCGTCGGGTAGTTTGAGATAGGTTGCCGAGTGTGCGTCACAGCTGATTGCAAGACCGATAAACTTGGCGGTCATCGCCTGCTCTCCAACGCTATAAATTTCGATAGCGACATCTTGATGATTGACCGCATCTTTGACTAATTTACCAACTTCATCAGGTGATTCAACGGCTTTTACCATGAGTTTTTCCAACGGGTCCCCGGCGATTTCTGACGGTTGGCTGTCATTCAAATCATCGAAGTCAAACAAAGAGCCGGTTGTCGGCTGATTGTCGTTTTCTTTAACCGGTTCGCTATTACCGCCGAGTCGGGTCAGGAATGTTTTGAATTCAAGTTCGGTGAATAATTTGCGCAGTTCGTTGATGTTCTCGGGTTTGCGAATCAAGTCGTCAATTTTGATCTCAATGGGGACGTCGGTTTTGATTGTCGCGAGGAATTTGGAGAATTTGATTTGCTCGGCGTTCTCTTTGATTTTCGTGCCTAAAGCACCCTTTATCGAGTCGGAATTTTGAAGCATATTTTCAACCGATCCAAATTCCTTGATAAGTTTGACTGCGGTTTTTTCACCAACACCGGGACATCCCGGAATATTGTCACTTGCATCCCCTTCAAGAGCCAGCAGATCAATGACCTGAGAGGTTGAATCTATACCATATTTCTCGCATACTTCTTTTACGCCTCTGATTTCAAATCCTTTACCGCCCAACGATGGGCGATACATAAAGATATGGTCGGTCACGAGTTGTCCGTAGTCTTTGTCGGGAGTCATCATGTAGGTTGTAAAACCTTCGGCTTGGGCTCGTTGAGCGAGAGTTCCGATGATGTCATCGGCTTCATAACGTTCCATTTCAACGATAGGAATATTATAAGCCTTGATTATCTGTTTGATATATGGAATCGAGAGGGTGATGTCTTCGGGTTGGGCATCGCGTCCGGCTTTGTATTCGGGATATTGTTCGTGGCGGAATGTGTGACCTCCTTTGGGATCAAAACAAACGGCAATGTGGGTCGGATTCTCTTTTTTCAGAATCTCGTCGAGCGTATTGCAAAAGCCAAAAATTGCAGATGTGTTGAATCCTTTTGATGTTACGCGTGGAGCGCGGATGAGAGCATAGTAGGCACGATAGATCAATGCGTAGGCATCAAGCAGAAATAGTTTTTTATCTTCCATGAGTTCGACTTTTTATTCATACCTCATCGTTGAGGCGGGAGAGATGCGGTTAATAATCATTGCCGGAACTGCGAGTACAATCCATCCGATGACAATTGCGCCCACGTTCACTATAATCCAATGGATCACGGAGAGGTTGACCGGAACAAATGACAGGTAGTAGGCTTCGGGATTGAGAGGTATGACGTGAAATGTTTTTTGGATGAATACATATAGTAGCGCGACGGCGTTTCCGATAATCATTCCGGTAAAGACTATGCGCATTGCCATCTGTATGAAAATCATTCGTGTCTGGCGGTTTGTTGCTCCGAGGGCTTTTAGCAGTCCGATTAGATTTACTCGTTCGAGAATGATGATGAAGAGTGACGAGACGAGCGTAAATGAAGCGATAATAGTCATTAAGATTATTATGACGGCGACATTTGTATCGAGCAACTCAAGCCAGCTGAAATAGACGGCTCCGGTTTGTTTGACATCAATAACGTTGATGGTCTGGTCGATTATTCGCGAGCGATAGGCGTTGTTGAGCTTGGTTTGGATTTTCTCGCGGTAGTCTGATATATCTTTGAGCGGTAATCCGTTTATTTCTAACGACATTGCCTGTCCCGGTTCTATTTCGGTAAGGCGGTCGAGAAATGGTGGTGAAACATAGCAATAGATTTTGTCGCGTTCGAGAAACGATGTGTTGTATATTGCCGTTACAGTCAGGCGGCGTGTTTTAACTCCCGATTTATCAATGAAGTAGGCATAAACGCGATCGCCCGTTTTCAGTTGCAAGGCATTTGCTGTTGTCTGTGAGACAATGACATTGTTGAGAGCGGTGCTGTCGGTAAACACCGGGATTTTGCTCTCGATAATCGCATCAGAGACAAAGTTATAGGGAATCGTGCTGTCAACAATCGACTTGAAAACCATGCCGGCAAAGTCGGTGTCGGTCTTCATAACGCCTGTTACATGAGCCGACGGCGAGATGTCGGGCACGAAAGGTTCACAAGCTTCTGTAATCAGTTGGGATATTATCTCAATGTTGTTGAGAGGTGTCGGGTAGCCGGTATATCTGATTGCTTCAACTGTTATTTGAGAGTCAAACCCTTCGACTTTCTTCTCTATTGCGTTTTTAAATCCGAGAACGGTTGCGAGCGTTATAATCATGACGGCTATTGCAATGGAAACTCCTGCAACAGCGATGACCACACCTGCCGAACGTCCTTTTTTGTTGGTGGGGTTAAGTCTCAGGCGACGTGATATGTATAACGGAAAATTCATTTGAATACAAAGGTAATGAATTTTGATTCAATATACAACAAAAAAAGTCTCCTGACGGGGAGACTTGGAGTTGTGGGCGTTGACGGATTCGAACCGCCGACCCTCTGCTTGTAAGGCAGATGCTCTGAACCAGCTGAGCTAAACGCCCGAAGATTCGGGAAATATTAAAAATAACGATCGGTTTTCTATTGAGTGGGCGTTGACGGATTCGAACCGCCGACCCTCTGCTTGTAAGGCAGATGCTCTG
>CAMWIM010000063.1 GCA_947174335.1 uncultured Porphyromonadaceae bacterium
AATCGGAAGCAATATCGCCTTCCGCTTCGGCTCATACCCGACAATCGACCTATTGGTTTTGCATAGAAAACCATAATATTCTCTCTTTAATAAAATTTGTCCTAATAAATTAATTCAATATAAAAAGGATTTAGTAATTTTGCACACGAACCCCGCGATATGAGGTGCCTCGGCAGAGGAAGCACACCGGGTATTGGGTGGTTCATTTACATACGAAAGGCGTTTACTGCGCTTTATTTCTTGGCCATTCGAAACGACCAATTTCAAAATCATAGTCAAGAGTGAAGCAATTGTAAATGCTCCTTGGGTACGTTTATGTATTTTCTTCTCATTCATATCTAAAATGGGAAGAATATTGCATATACATACTTCGCGGGGTCATTTACCATTGCTCGTTCTACTATGATGGGCTTTGGTCGGCCTCGAATGGCGGAATGAGCAGGTAATGGCTCTCGCTTTTCTTTTACCCATAATAATATATTGTCATTTGGAGTCAATGGCTGTGAAAGCTGATGGCTCGAATATTTGATAACATAGACCTTAAGTTCACACAAGGACTTCAAGATATTATTACAAATGCAGGCGTTAAACGAGTGGACTTCTGCGTTGGCTATTTTAATCTCCGTGGTTGGGATCTGATAATAGACCAAATTGACCAACTTCCCGGTGATTATGTTGAAGAAGAATCGCACAAAGAGCCTCAGCTAAGAGTGTGCCGTTTGCTTATTGGAATGCACCAGCCACCTGAAGAATTAACTCGATGGTTATATTCTAACGAAGAAAATACTCCCGACGCTGAGTTTGTCAGAAGTCAAAAGGTTAAGATTGCCCGTGAGTTTCGCAAACAGTTACAACTCGGTTTACCAACTAAGAAAGATGAGCTGACGTTACGCCGATTATCTCAGCAACTTAAAGATGGTAAAGTTTCTGTAAAGCTATATCTTCGTCATCCACTTCATGCAAAGCTATATCTTGCCCATCGTCCTGACGATAACTTTAATAAGATAATGGCTCTAATGGGTAGTAGCAATTTGACTTTTTCAGGTTTGCGAGGAAATGGTGAACTAAATGCCGAATTTGCAGATTGTGACCAGTCAAAGAAGTTGGCAGATTGGTTTGATGAACGGTGGGATGACAAATTTTGCATCGACATTACAGAAGAACTAATTGATGCGATAGATAACTCTTGGGCTGGTAAAGAAGATATTCCCCCATACTATATATATCTCAAAACCGCTTATCATCTTAGTGAAGAAGCTCGTAGTGGCATCAAAGAGTTTTCACTTACCCCTGAGTTTCGTAGAGAATTATTTGATTTTCAGCAAACGGCGGTCAAGATTGCCGCACGCCATCTTCGTAATGAAAAACGTGGTGGAGCTATGATTGGCGATGTGGTTGGTTTAGGTAAAACCATTACCGCTTGCGCCATTGCAAAAATTTATGAGACAACTTACGCAAGTAGTACCCTGATTATTTGTCCTGCAAATCTTCAGGAAATGTGGAAGAAATATGCTCGTAAATATGACCTAAAAGTTGATATAATGTCTATGGCTAAACCCATAGATGTTAACAACGCTCGTTATTACCGTCTTATAATTATAGATGAAAGCCATAACCTCCGTAACGGAGCTAAAGGTAGTCGTTATCGCAATATTAAGCAACTAATAGATCATCAAGATAGCAATGTACTACTCTTAACGGCAACACCTTATAATAAAGATTTCTCCGACCTTGCTAATCAGCTCCGACTGTTTATTGAAGATGACCAAGATCTTGGTATGCGTCCTGAGGCCTACATTCGTAAACTTGGAGGTGAACGTCAATTTTTACAAACTCACAGTGAAACATTTATTCGTAGTATAGCGGCCTTTGACAAAAGCGACTGTGTAGAAGATTGGAACGAGTTGATGAAACTATTCCTTGTACGACGCACACGTACTTTCATTAAAGAAAATTATGCCAAGACTGACACTGAAAATGGTCGTAGATATTTGGAGTTCCCAGATAAGAGCCGTTCTTATTTTCCTGACCGTATTCCTAAAGCACTGAAATTTGAAACTACACCTGGCGATCAATACTCTCGTCTATATTCTGATAAGATGATTGAATTAATGGAGTCTCTATCTCTACCGCGATACGGTCTCACCGCATACATTAATGAAGAGAAAGCTAAGGAGGCCACTGTCACAGAGAAAGGCATTATTGAGAATCTATCCCGTGCAGGTACTCAGCAAATGGGATTTTGTAAATCTACATTCTTTAAGCGTATCGATAGTTGCGGTTTCTCTTTCTTATTGACTTTGTCACGCCATATACTGCGTAATATGGTATTTATTTATGCGCTTGAAAATAAACTTCGTTTGCCTATTGGTGATGAAAATCAGTTGCCCGATGACTTTATTGATGATGAAGATGTAAATGGGAATATACTTGGTGAGGAGTTTATAAAAAAAGGTGTTCCATCTAAAAGTGACTTACCTAAAGTTTCAACAGATATTGAAGAGTATATGCGTCGGGCTGGCGAATATTACGACATTATTTCCACTAAAAATAATGTTGGATTTATTGACTCAAAGTACTTTAAGCGCACTCTCAAACAACAATTAAGAAAAGACTGCGAGACGCTGATTGAGATGATTAAACTATGTGGCGAATGGCAGCCTGACACAGACCAGAAGCTTAATCTACTCTATAAACTGCTTACAAAAGAACATAAAGAAGAGAAGGTCGTCGTATTCACCCAATACTCCGATACGGCAAACTATATCTTTCGCGAATTGAAACGACGAGGGTTAACTCAGATTGCAGTAGTTACAGGTGGTTGTGATAATCCAACAGCCGAGGTTGAAAGATTTTCTCCCGTCAGCAATGAAAGACCGGATATTGCAGAAGATGAACAATATCGTGTGATAATAGCCACCGATGTGCTTTCTGAAGGTCAGAACCTTCAGGACAGCCATATAATTGTCAACTTTGACTTGCCCTGGGCTATCATCCGCCTCATTCAACGTGCAGGCCGTGTTGACCGTATCGGGCAGAAAGAAAACCAAATTTATTGTTACTCCTTCTTCCCGGCAGACGGTGTGGAAAAAATCATCACGTTGCGTAAACGCCTCAATGATCGTATCAACGAAAATGCCAATATTATTGGCTCTGATGAAATTTTCTTTGAGGGCAACGAGCAAAACTTACGGGATATGTTTAACGAAAAGGCTGGAAGTCTTGACGATGAAGATGATGGAGACGTTGACCTGTCCTCTCAAGCATATCAGATTTGGAAAAATGCCACAGAAGCAAATCCTAAACTTAAAGAAATAATTCCTCAGCTTCAAAATATGGTTTATTCTACTAAATCAGTTGATGAGGTGTCAAATACCGGGGTGATTACCTACGCCCGAACATATAATGATTTTGATGTATTAACGTGGCTTGCTCCTGATGGCACCGTAATGAGCCATTCCCAAAAGAAGATTCTTCAAGCTATGCAATGCACCATTGAAACCCCTGCAGTCGGGTCACTTAATAATCATCACGACCTTGTTTGTCAAGCTGTTGAACAAGTGGAAACTGAAACTGCCGATCCGACCACAGCCGGTATTCTCGGTAATCGCTTCTCAACTCGCTATCGTCTTGTTGACTTACTCGATCACTATTACAAGCAAGATACAAATATTTTCTTCAATGATGAAGATAAGGAAGATCTTAAACTCGCCATTGACGATATTTATAACTACCCACTGCTTGACTCTGCTAAACTGACTATCGGACAAATGCTTCGACGCAACCAAAACAACGATGAGATTGTGCAATATGTGCTTGATCTTCGTAAGAGTGGTGCCCTTTGCCGACTCCCGATTGAGGAAAACATACATCGTGACCCAACGATTGTTTGCTCTCTCGGGATGAATTACATTAAATAACGTATCCCATGATAAAGAAGCCTCAATTTTTAAACCTTATCAGCCAAGGCGATTTTAAAGAGCTGTTTGTTACTGAACTCGGGTGGAATCGCTATCGAGGTCAATCACAACTTCCGCCTATTGTTGTTGATGGCGTTGAGTATAATATAAACGCTATTGCCGAGCGCAATGGCTTTCAGATCCTATATACTGAGGTAGATGAAATTCCAACGCAAAGTATCGCCAAAAAGATTGATACCAAACTTCGTCGGCAGGCTCATGACTATATCTGCATATATCGATTGCGAGGAACTGCTCACGATCTTTGGGTTGTACCTGTTCGCACAAATGAAAAACGTGATCTTGTTCTCATTGAATATGATAAAGCTAATGCCGAAGTTCTTTATCAAAAAATTGATGGTATAACTTTTGACTTTGACGAGCAGACAAATATAGTTGACCTGCGAAGTAAGGTGCAAAGTGCATTTGCCATCAACTCCGAGAAAATTACCAAGGATTTTTATGCAGGGTTTAAAAAACAACATAAGGCGTTTGCCGAATTTATCACTGGCATTGACGATCATATAGAAGCTCCCAAAAATAAGAATAAACAGTGGTATGCCTCGGTCATGCTCAATCGCCTGATGTTCTGCTATTTTATTCAGAAAAAAGAATTTTTGTCGTTTGATAAAGATTATCTGCGAAATAAGTTAAATTCAGTTCGTGTCAATGAAGGAGAAAATCGATTCTTTAGTTTCTATCGAGGATTTCTCAGGCGACTTTTCAGTGATGGATTAAATTCTCCGATTCATTCTCCTGAATTTATCACGGAATTTGGCAAAATTCCGTATCTCAACGGTGGGATGTTTGACGAACATCCACTAGAACGTGATTATGCCGACATTGATATTGCTGATGAGGCATTTATCCAATTGTTTGACTTCTTTGACAAATGGAATTGGCACCTCGATACCCGCTTGACAGCATCAGGGAAGGACATCAATCCTGACGTACTCGGTTATATCTTCGAGCAATATATCAATGACCGCGCTCAAATGGGTGCATATTACACTAAAGAGGATATTACGGAGTATATAGGTCGTAACTGTATTTTGCCTTTCCTGTTTGATAAAGTTCGGAATGCTACAAAGGATTCCTCCAAAGCCTTTGCTCCGGATGGTTTCGTATGGCAAAAACTACGCGAGAGTGGCGACCGATATATCTTCGATGCCGTAAAGAAAGGATATAAAGATTTCAGTTCTATTCCTGAATCGATTTCTCGTGGATTAATTACCGAGGAGATGCGTAAGGAGTATTCGGAGACTCCAATTGCCGACTTGTCGGAAACTCACGTTCCTTTGTCGGAACTTCGTTCAGAATGGAACACTCGCACCCCAGAACAGTGGGGCCTTCCCAACGAAATTTGGCGCGAGACCATCGAACGACTGCAACGCTGCGATGACATACTCGACAAAATCAATCGTGGAGAAATTACGTCAATCAATGATTTCGTCACCTATAATCTTGACATCCGCACCTTTGCCGCCGACCTACTCGTTAAAGCCGATAATCGCTTTGTCGGCTGGTTCTATCATGCCCTGCAAGAGGTCTCTATTCTTGACCCCACTTGCGGCTCCGGCGCTTTCCTCTTTGCCGCAATGAATATTCTTGAACCGCTATATGAAATCTGCATAGACCGTATGCAGGAATTCAATCAGCAAAATCCTGTGTTGTTCAAGACCGAACTTGCTGAGATTTCGGATAAATACCGCTCCAATATTCAATACTTCATCTTCAAGTCTATTATTCTACGCAACCTCTATGGTGTAGATATAATGGTTGAAGCCACCGAGATAGCCAAGTTGCGACTTTTCCTGAAGATGGTTGCCGTGGTCGACGTTGACCGGCGTGCTGATAATCTTGGTCTTGACCCTTTGCCCGACATTGACTTCAATATCCGATGCGGAAATACTCTTGTAGGCTACGCCAATAAAGAACAATTATTCAAAGACCTGAATGACAGTCAGGGCAGTATTGCTGTAATGCTCGCCAATGAAGACTTTAAGGAACAGATAACCGAAGAAATGCAGAAAGTGGCACGAGCTTACGATATCTTCAAAGACGTTCAACTTCGCCAAGCCGAAGATATGATCGCTTTCAAACAAGCTAAGTCCGAACTTCGTGCACGCCTTGTCGCACTAAACGATAAACTCAACCGTCACCTATTTCTTGCATCCAATGGCTTCGGCAACAATCAAGGTGAAGACTTTACTACTACACCGTCCTATCGCGATTGGCTCGCCTCACATCAACCGTTCCATTGGCTCGCTGAATTCTACCAAATCATCGAAGGCAACCAAGGCTTCGACGTAATCATCGGCAATCCGCCTTATGTGGAATACACTCGAAAAAACAAAGAATCCGGTAAAGCAATACGAGATATATACCAACTTTATGGATATGAAACGTTAAATTGTGGCAATCTCTATGCATTTGTTATTGAAAGAAGTTGCTTAATCTCAAAAAATCGAGATAACATTGGTTTTATTGTACCCTTGTCTCTAGCCTCCAATAACAATATGGCAGATCTTCGTAGCTACATTTGTGCTAAGGGTACGAGCTGGTATAGCCATTATGAGGTAAGGCCAGCCAAATTATTTGATGGAGCAGAACAAAGACTTACAATCTTCTTTATACGCCATACCGAAGAAAATAATTTGTTCAGCACCGCCATTCAACGATGGAATAACGAACATCGCACTACTCTTTTTAAGAAGATTGCCTATGCTCCATCTTTCAATGACGGTAGTATATGGAGGACATCTTCAAATATCGAAACGTCTTTATATACCAAATTCAATCGACAACAACCCTCTGCATATATGCTAAAAACAAAAGGCGCAGAACTCCATTATCGTACAGCAGGTGTCCGCTATTGGATTATTTTTATTAATAATAGCTTTGGAACTGAGTCATTAAGCAATAAAGTCGCTTTTTTTGAAGATAAAAAAATTGCTCAATTTTATATGGCAGCATTTAACTCCAATCTCTTCTGGTGGTATTATGCTCTAAATTTTGACATGTTTAATCTAAAAGATTACATGATCTTTAATTTCAAACTAAGTTACACACCGAATGATCATATAGAAAGTGCTGCCATAACTCTTGAAGCCGACATGGAGAATAATAAGGTACACCAAGAGATAAACAGCAAAACAAGAGGTTTGGTAACAACTTCATATTATCAAAAGAAACAGTCAAAAGCAATTATTGACAATATTGACAAACAATTAGCATTACTTTATGGTTTTACAGAGGAGGAACTTGATTTTATCATAAACTACGACATCAAATATCGCATGGGCGATGAACTAAATAACATTGAGGAATGAGATATTTTAACAATACAGAGAAGGAAGTAATTGATTATATATGTAATGCAAAACCAACATCAGATGCAGCTACTATCAAAAAGCTTCTTGAAACAAAATGTGATTGCACAATGCAATTTGAGAATGGGATTTTCACTATCTATGTAAATAATTTAGCAGGAACAAGAAAAATAGTAACTGAAATTTTAAATATTATCTGTTTACTAGAGTATCTTAAGACAGAAGGACTTATTTATATATTTCGAAATATGAAAGAATCCCACAATATGATTAATGAGATACATGGTCATATTGCTTTAGAGAAAGAAAATAATTTTATTAGAACTGATAGAGGACAAACTTTACCAGCAACAAATATAAATGTAAATAGTGACATAATCCAAGTACCATTAAATTCAATAAAACTTTCACTAGATATTTCTATGAAAATTTTTGATTATTTTAATTGTTCG
Organism: uncultured Porphyromonadaceae bacterium; assembly: GCA_947174335.1. Classification (GTDB taxonomy): domain Bacteria; phylum Bacteroidota; class Bacteroidia; order Bacteroidales; family Muribaculaceae; genus CAJUPY01. Next base: position 7,744 of record CAMWIM010000063.1, read on the forward strand.
TTCTTCTGTTCAGAAACGTTGCGTCACATAAAGAATCAGGAATACAAAGATGATACAACTGTACAGTACGAAGAAAACAGATGTCAAGCGTGGATTGCAATTATTATTTCGTTTGTAGTTGGTTTGGTGGCAACAATTTATAATTGTAAAATGTATAATCAAAATGAGATACACCATCAAGAAGATATGTCTCAAAAAATAGTTGTCATATACGATACCATAAAACTGACAGAGCAGCCAATCAATAATTTGTTCCCCATGTCCTATGTTGACTTGTTGAAATTGCCAAATACTAATCCATTATGATAGAAACTATTGACACCACTTCATTGCTAAATCGCAAGAAAATAGGCTATTTTGCATCAAGCAAAATAGCCTCACTTTCAGTATTGCCAACTCTCGATTGGGCTATGGAGATTGCCAAGCGAGAAGATGTTGCCATTGTGAGCGGATTTCACTCCAAAATGGAGCGCGAAGTTCTCAACATCCTTCTGAATGGTCGATGTGGCATAATCTGCGTTTTGGCGCGACCAATATATAAAGTAATCCCGGACAAATATCGTGACGCATACGACCAAGACCGAGTACTTTTTATCTCGCACAATACTTCCAAATCAATAATGACTTCTCGCCACCTCTGCCAAAAACGAAATGAATACATTGCCTCAATATCAGATGAACTTGTTTTCACTGCTGTCACCCCATCAAGTTCGTTACATAATTTAATTGTCTCGAATAAAACAACAATTATGTTTTGAAATAGGGTAGTACTTATAGATTAAATCGTTACTCGTGGATTTCGCAAATTTCGGGATGTTCTTTTTTCAAACGGCCCGGCAGCTTTTTGACGACTTCGGCATAGCTGTTGCGAATTAATGATTTTAGCAGGTCGTCAGATAATGTTCCCGATAAGCTCATTTGGTTCCAATATTTTTTGTTCCAGTGCCATGCCGGTTCGATTTCGAGATAGCGGTCACGAAGGTCGATACAGTAATCGGGGTCGGCTTTAAGCACAAAATAATTATCACGTGTAAAGCTATAGGCGGCAAATATCTTGCCACATACTCTGAAAATAAGTACATCGGGTCCGAAAGGCAAATCTTCAGATGTCATTGGCAAAGACAGGCAATATTCTCTTACGTTTTCGATATTCATATCTCAGAAATTTGATTGGGTCTCTTCGTTATAGATGCGATCAAAAAGTTTGTATAATGTCGATTCATCGGCGATTATCTGTCGGAGTCCTTCAAGTCGTTTTGCATTATCACTCCACGGAAGCCATATTTTCAGATAGCCGTTTGGTCCATATTTTTCGTAAAGATGTTGGATTGTCCTTTGCAAATGACCCTGCCGATCAAGTTCTGGATAATTTTTAAGTCCGTATTGAATAGTTCGGCGTATGATTGTTTCACTGTCAATGAAACGGTCGGCTTCTGCTACAATTAAGCCATATTGATTGCGAGGTTTCTCATTCTTTGAGGCTCGATGATCTTCTACCGCTTCGCCCATTAACTTGATTTGTTGGGGTGTAAAACAACGTTTGATGAACTCGTCAGCTTCAAGAATTTTTCGTGAGTCAATATGATGATTTTCGCGACCGTTAATCAGACCGAGGTCATGGAATGCAGCTGTGATATACACCATATTAATATCAACTTCGGGCATGTCAGATGCGATTTTCAGGCTCTGCTCAATGACCATATTGACATGATCGTTTTGATGTGCTTTATCAAAACCGTCATATTGCGGAATGATGTTCTCTTCAACATATTTCTTGAGCTTTATATCAATTGAGTTCATCGTAAATATTATTTTTCAACAGGCATTTTAGCTTCGTTCCATGCTAATATTCCGCCAAGAAGGTTGGTGACTTTATAACCTTTCTCAGTTAGCTTTTCTGCTGCGGTAGCCGAGCGTTTACCGCTTCGGCAATATACGGCAACAGGCTTTGACTTGTCGAGCGAATTAGTGGCATCATTGATGAAATTTTCATTATACCAGTCAATATTTTTTGCACCGGGAATGTGTCCTTCGTTAAACTCTTGGGGAGTTCGTGCGTCAAGCAGTTGGACGTCATCATTTTTGATATAATCGGCAAACTCGGCTACGTTCATATTTTCAAAACCATGATTTTGAGCATTTGAGCAGGCTGTTAATCCAAGCATGGCAAGTATAGTTAATAGTATTTTCTTCATTTGAATTCGTTTTATACGACAAATTTAGTGAATTTATTTTTACCTGTTGATAAAATCGACCGATAATGTAGTTAAACAAAAATAATGTAATTTTTTAATTTTGTGTTATGAGATCGTGTGGTTCTTTTAAGTCACGGTATAAAGAAATTATTTTAGTTGGTGACGGTTTCTTGTCTGGAACTACATAAATTATTGACATAAATGATTGTATTTCAATAATAAATATTATCTTTGTGGCATAAGATTGATTCAATATGAAGCGACTCATTACCACATTGATAATTAGCTTATTGTTAGTTGGCATACCCTTAGAAGTATGTTCTAATGACGTTGTTATAAGCGGCACGGTAAAGAATCGTGCCAATAAGAAAAAGCTACCGAGTGTCAGTCTCACAATTCCCGGAACAAATATAGGTACTGTCAGTAATGCAGACGGGACTTTCACTTTGAAAATCCCGGATAGTTTATCAATAAATGGAATTAAGGCAGAACTTTTAGGATTTAAGAGCTATTTTATTCCCGGAGATATGATTGTCAATAATAATAACGGGAATGTATTTTCAATTTTGTTGACCCCCTCAGCCAAGGTGCTTGATGAAGTAACCGTTTATGGTGCTGATCCGAGAGCCCTTGTTGAAACTGCGCTCGAAAAAATTCCGCAAAATTATCCTGCAGAAAAAAATTTGTTTTCAGCATTCTATAGAGAAACGATTCAGAAAGGGAAACGCTATATCAGTGTGTCAGAGGCAATTGTTAAAGTGCTGAAAAGTCCTTATAAAACGAGAAAAATCGCAGGAGATAAGGTTCAGATTGAAAAAGGACGCAGGCTTGTGAGTCAACGTATATCCGATACTTTATCTGTAAAGGTGATTGGCGGTCCGGCGATTCCGGTTGTACTTGATATGGTAAAGAATGAAGATTTGCTGTTTCGTGGAGAGGATTTAGACTTTTATGATTTCAAGATGGAACCGATGACATCAATTGATGACAGACCTCAATTTGTTGTTAGTTTTACCCCAAGAGTAAAGGTCGATTATCCGTTGTATCGTGGCAAAGTCTATATTGACCGTAAGACGTGTGCTTTTTCTAAGGCGGAATTTTCGTTGGATTTATCAGATAAAGAAAAAGTAATTCGTTCGATATTGCATAAAAAGCCGCGTGGACTACGATTTAATCCACAAGAAGTCGATTTTGTGGTTAGTTATAAATATCAGGATGGATTGTCCTATCTGAACTATATAAGTGCAAAAACACGCTTTAAATGTGACTGGACAAGACGATTATTTTCAGCCGGATATACCGTACTTTCTGAACTGGTGATGGTTGACAGAAATGACGATCCGACAGTTTCAATATCTCGTAAAGATGCTTTTGGTCAAAAAGAAGTCTTTTATGATATGGTTGATAATTTCAGTGACCCTGACTTCTGGAAAGACTACAATATAATCGAGCCGACCGAATCACTCGAAAAGGCTGTTTTGAAGTTAAAGAACTGATCCACAATGCCTAATAGTACTATAATGGCTGCTTAAATCAAAAAGCCGTCTCTTTATTATTATGATTTTTTTTGAGAATTACTATTACGTTGTTCAAACGTAGGGCGATTCATTGTCTTCTAACAGTAAAATATTATACAAAAAATTACGGTAAAGAGATTCCGTAGGTATAAATTTTTGCGATTATAACTGCGATTTTTACAAAAAATTGAGGTTAACTGTATTAGACGGTTATTTGTGTAGATTAATTTTACAAGCGGCAGGAGCGATGTCAGCTAAAGAATATTCAGGATTTTTATTGAACCATTCGATGGCGTAAGGACAACTTGCCGCAATCTTGTTCCCATCAGCGATAATTTTATCAGCAGCAAGTTTCACTAATTGTCCGGCAATCCCTTGTCCTCTAAGAACGTTATCAACAAACGTATGGTCAATAGTAGCCACCCCGTTATGAGTAGGGAATGTCACTTCAGCAATAACTTTACCAGATGCATCTTCCGCATAAATTCTTTCTTTTTCAGTAATAAAATCCATAGTATTAATTTTTAATTAGACAATTTACCAATATAACACGTAAATAGCTCAAACTGTTGCAACAACTATGATTGTTTTAAAAAAAATATCGATTAAGAAGAACGATAGGTACAAATTTTTGCGATTATAATCACAATTTTTACAAAAAAACTGAGTTTAAGAATAGGATTGGAAACAAAAAGATCACGATTTCATATGAAAATCGTGACCCTTGTGTGATCCGCGTGGAGCCCAGAGACTCCGACGCTGTATTATGAGTTTCAGTGAGTTACGTCAAGCCGATCTAGCGGACTCACGCATGTCTCACGCTCATACTTCAATGTTCTTCATCGGAATACAATTCCGACACTGCAAGTTAATAAAATTCTCCCAGAATCCAATGCGTCAGAGTGTTAAAATTAAAATGAGTAAACTCATATTACACTAAATATTATAATCTAACAAATGAAATATGAATTAAGAATAATTATCAAGTGCTCAATTTAGATAAAAATTCATTTTCGTAAAAATTCATAAGTACTGAGAATTCTGAAAAATCCTTACATCGCTCTGGATTGGGTATTCTCAATCCTAGTTTTATGATATTGCCCCCATTAACGCCTTCTTCCTCGGTTTTAATCTTGTAGTATACTGGCATAGGTTCTTCATCTGGATGAGGATAAAATAGATAACCCTGATTAGTGCAAAATCTATACATATAAGTTATGGTCTTATAATATATAGCAGTGGCTTTTTCCTCTCCATAATTTTTTTGTTCATTTAGAGGGATATATTTAGCATCCGCAACAATCTTTTTATCGAAGGACAGATAGTCGGGGATTAATTGCTGAAAATTTTCAAACAAATAGAATCTAGGACCTTGATCTTTTTTGAAATGATTGAACTTGGACGAAAGAACAATTGCCAAATATTCTTCCCACAGCCATGATGCATCAAATAAAACACCATATATTTCATCAATATCATTGCCATATGTAATTTTGTCATATCGCAATATCCTCATGCACAACTTTTGGAGGGATGTATATTCTGAGTAAAATGGATGGGCTACTGGACGAGTATTCTTATTTATAATTTTATCCTTATAGTGTGGCATATAAGAGGGTGTTGCATTAACTATCATGCGAACACATTCTCTAATCTCGCTATCTGAATCTATTATATAAGTGCCAAGTCGTGTTCCTTTTAAATATTCAATAGTATGACGGATAAGTTGATTCACATTGTTATCATGTGTATGCTCTCTTTTTGAATATGCTATTTTTCCGTTGAAGGGTAGATTGTATTTTATATGCCTATTAATATTTATAACACCTTTTACATCAGCATCATTATAATGCTGAGTAATATACTGCTTGTAAACGCCTTGTCGTAAAGCTTTCTTTAAATAAAGAGGGAACAAATATATAAGGTAATTTAAAACGGAGTCATCGGATGTAGAATGATTCAAATCAAACAAATTAATACCAGCAATTTTTTGAATCATATAATGAAGAAAATAATCAGTTTCCCCATATGAGAATCTGGAGTGTATAGATAATTCTGTCTTGTTTCTTCCAACAAAACCTATTATACTGTTAGTGACAAGTATTTTGCCACCTTCCGTGATACGGCAAATCTCCTTATTTCCAAAATCTCGTGTATATTCCTGTAGGGAATCAGGAAATATCAGAACTGAAACATTGTTTTCAGTTCTGATATCCGATAATGTAATATCAGAAATTGACTTTAAATCAGTCAATTCTTCGGGATTAATATGCGCAGTGCTGTAATCCCTTGTTTTCATGATATGGTCTTATCACTATATGCATTATAAAGTCGATCGATTTTATTCTCAATATTCTGGGTGCCTCTTAAATATTCGAATAATAGACCTTTTAGATGAAACTCCCATAAATCCTCAAAGTCATTGTACAAAACATATTTCAAGAAATATGCTGGTCCAATTTGATAAGCAGTGGTCAAGCCTATTTTATTCATATTGGTCTGGTGCTCGGGATGATATTTGTCTATAATAGCGTTATTAAGATTTCTCATTCTGGCTTTGAGTTCCCCTAAAATAGTATCATTGGGTTTGGTATTGTCTTTCCATGCGCTGGGATCATCCAATATTTTTATCTGAGATTCCACTGTTATCTCTTTCCATGCAAATCTTCTTCTCATCGCAAAATCCATGCTTTCAACCGAACGGTCAATATCGTTCATTGTACCAATTATATAAACATTTTCTGGGATATAAAATCCTTTATCAAAATAATCGCCAATTTCAATCAGATTATTATACTGGGTCATGACGCGTCCATTTACTCCTCTATATCCAGGATCAATGGAGAAAAACAATTCACCAAATATTTTAGAAATCTCGCCACGATTTATTTCATCAATTATGAATACGTAATTTTTTCTCGAGACCTTAGCATCAATGAGAATCGCTTTCGGATCGTAGTGGCTATATAAATAATTCAATACCCCCCAGTATGCAGAAGCATTACATCCACCAATCACATTAGTTATCTGTTTGTGGATATTTGATATTCTATTAAGCTCACCTAAGTCTTTGAAAACCTCAGCTAGCTTTTTTATACGATTCAGAGATACCGTATGAGTAACGGGAGAAATTGCGCCCTTTTCATCTATAGCTTGTAAAATTATATTATCTTGCGATGAAATGGTAGCTTTCATCTTTACACCAGTTTTTAATGGTATCTCAGTCACTACACCGCCGTTAATGTCATCGGTAAGTAGCTCATAACGCTCCTCAATATTTCTATCTGCTCGGATTTCATCCACACTTTTTTTGCTGTCAATTAAATTCTTAAGTGCATCTATACAAAAATCTTTGAATATTCCGTTCTTACGTTCAAATGAAAGTGAAGATTCGTTCGAAGACTTAAATGGACGAAGTCCCTCCACAAAATCTGTATAATCCATTGATGGGTGAAACTGTACCATTTTACATTGTCCGTTTTCTTCCGTAGCACCAAGTTCGTTCGCAATTTTTTTTGCTAAAAAGGTTTTGCCTGTACCCGGAGCACCTGTTAAAATCAGGTTGAAGTTTGACTTTAGTAAATTAATACAAGAAATTTCAGTATCAGACAATTTTTTATGTATTTGTTGATATTTATCGAAGAATTTTTTTAATGAAAGATTTGGCTGTTTGTTGTCAAAAAGTCCTAATTCGTCAATAGATTTTATATATTCAGGAGTTGCCTGGGCATATTCATCGGTTGCTATATAAAGTTTGATAATATGATTATTTTCCCAGATTGGTTTAATGTTTTCCCAGGATCCTTTCCAATTAAGATATGTGCCTTTATTTTTGGGATCTGATCCATATACGTTAATACATATAATTTCTCCATCATAGTTATCCCACGCTGATATTTGAGTTTGGATATTTTGTCCATTATAACCTTGACCAGATTTTCTGAAACTAGGAATGTGCTTAATATATTTGGCATAGCCGATATGATTCTTATCACTATTTATAACCCATTCAAGATGTGACACAAAATATTCTAACAAATTTTTAAACTTCTTATAATTATCCATATTTATAAATATTTTAAATTGCGGATTATTTGACAAATGTTCTATGAATTATTTGAAGCTTAGCTTGCGAGGGTTCTTCGTAAGCATTGCAGGCGGCAAGGTAGTTCTTTAACTCGGTAAAATCTGTACCATAGAGATTATCGCTGAACTGATGGAGTTTCGTCATTACATTTATATAAGCCAGTGGGTCTTTATGACGTGTCAGTTTGCGTAAGGCAAGGATATAATCCTCTCGAAAAACAGTCGGGACGATAATACGCGATTGGTCGGCACGCACAAGTTCTGCATTCATCATCACACGAGCAATGCGTCCGTTGCCGTCATTGAACGGATGCACTTCGCTTATCATGAACATCATAAATATCGCTCTTGCAAATGGGTCGGTCAAGGTGGCATAATACTTGAAACCTTGCGAGAGAGTTCCTTTCACAAGCTGATGATCTACAAATTCCGTCATTCCGGCACGATTGTTCTTCGTTTTGAAGATACCGGGATTCATATGCGGTCGTCCTTCAAGGAATACGCTATGTCTATGGCTCAAAATCGCAAACAATTCTTCCGGTGATGTCGGTATCTTCATCATTTCCGCGCGGTTTGACAGTATCTTAAAAGTTCCGAGTATGTCATGCGAGTCCTCATCACGCCGTGGCATTGGAATTCCAGAGTCAACGATGGCTTTAGCTTCCTCTACGTCAAATTCCGTTCCCTCTATGTAATTGGAGAAATAGCTTTCAA
>CAMWIM010000064.1 GCA_947174335.1 uncultured Porphyromonadaceae bacterium
GCGTTGCGTGTCAAGCCTGAGAGTTTGGTGCGTTTGATTGCTGAGCCTTTGAACATCTTGGAAAACTGTTCTTGGGTCATTGTCGCTGCTTGGTCGATAGTTAAATTAATAACGTCGGGTCGCGGTTTGAATTGCCCGAATTTAAGTAGTGGAGTGTTTTGGTTGTGAGGACAGACATCTTGGCAACAGTCACACCCGTAAAGGCGATTGTACAGATTTAAATTTTTGTCAAATTCACCTCGGTACTCAATTGTCAGATAGGAGAGACAACGACGAGCATCAACAGTTTTGTCATCGTTGATAGCTTTGCCGGGGCAACAATTGATACATTTACTACAACTTATACAGCTTAGCTCACATGGAGCATCGGGTTCAAGATTGGCATCTGTCAGAATTTCTGTTAAGAATACCCGACTGCCGATATTTGGTACAATCAACATCGAGTTTAAACCAATAAACCCAACGCCGGCTTTTACCGCCCAATAACGCTCAGCCAACGGGGCAGAGTCAACGCATACTCTCGTGTTAAATCCGTATTGATTGAGTAGTTCGGTTATAGGTAGCACTTTTTCTCGGAGTACATTGTGGTAGTCATCACCGAGAGCATACTGAGCGATGATTTTACTTGAAATGTCAGAGTGATATGATGTGGCAAGAACAATTATCGACCTACATCCCGGCATCAATAGTCGAGGATTGCTGCGTAGATCGGTGTTACGTTCAAGATAAGACATCGAGGCGTTCATTCCCGATTTTATCCAATCTTGTCTTTGCCTGATTTCAGATTGATTGACTCTGTCGGCTTGAGCTATACCGACTGCGTCAAACCCGATTTCGACGGCGAGTTGTTTAATTGCTTCGCTACATAGGGATTGGACAGAGTTCATATCCTTGTTGTCTTAACCATTCGATTGAGCGTGGGAGAGCATTGCTCATGTTGTGCCACGCCTTCAACGAATCGTGAAAAACGATTATCGAGCCGTTTCGGGCATATCGGCGGACGTTCTGAAAAATGCGGTCGGGTTTAAAACTGCGGTTATAGTCGCGTGTCACCACATCATACATTATTATATTATAACGTTGTTTTATGGCTCGCGCCTGATCCCAACCCATCAATCCGTGGGGAGGTCTAAAAAGGTGACTGCCAATCAGATTGTCGGCTAATGCAATGTCGTGAGCGTATGAATGAAACGACGATTTATGTCCGACACGATGGTTCATCGTGTGGTTGCCATAGCTGTGCCCCTCGGTTTTTATACGTTCAAAAAGTTCGGGATGTTTTCTTACGTTTTCGCCAACCATAAAAAAGGTCGCTTTCACGTTGTAGTGAGCGAGCGTATCCAATACCCAAGGGGTAACCTCGGGTATCGGTCCGTCGTCAAAAGTCAGATAAACAGTTTTTACGCCGGGTCGCGGCAAACGCCATATTGCTTCAGGAAACAAAGCACGATAAATTAATGGCGGCCGTTCGATCAGCATAGTTGAGCAGCGTTAGATATTACTTGTCGTCATCATCGCTTGCAGCGACGATGTTTGAAACATCAAAGCCGTTTTTCTCAAGTTTGGCTGTCAATACTTCGATGTCGCCCCCGGCAGTGTAATAGTCTTGGATGAGTTTTGTAAGATAGGTCGGAGTGTATTTGTCGGCACGGCTGAGAGTTGCATATCTCCAAGGAGTGCGACGGAGTGAGTTGACATATCTTTCGAGTTCGGCATATTTCATTACTTCATCAGTCAATATATTGAGACCCTGTTGAGTGATGGTCTCATCTTTCAACTGATTACCGATGTGGACATAAAGCATGCCGATTTGGTCGCCAACCTGAATACCATATTCTTGAACTGATGTGGGAAGTTTCTCGTTCAAAAGTTCAAGAGTGTTGTATGCTTTATTGAACTTCTCGATGGCGAGAGCTTTGTTGACAGTGTCATTAGCCTCTTTGTCATAATAAAGAAGGTCTATACCCTCGTTGTAAAGTGCAGTCGCAAGGTCAAGAAGGGCAGTACGGTGAGTTGTAACCATGCGCTGTACAGTCTCATCAAGATAAATCTTTTTGCCTTTAGCGGCGGCTTCGGGAATACCACCCCATTGGAATTTTTCGGTTATATTACGGTATGCTCTTTCGGTATCAACGCCTGTTTCGCCCGACTCAGAACGGAAAGGAGTAACCATGTAGGTCAAACCGGTGCTCTGAAGATAGGGAGAAAGTCCTACATAATATTCATCGGGAACGGTCATTGCAAAATACATCGGGCGGTTCCAGTCGTTTTTGATTGAGTTGGCAATCATGTCAAGCGAGAGGACTTTACCGAGTGTTGCTCCGCGTTCGCCACGATTTATCGGGTCATTAGCAAGGTCGGTAAAGATAGCTTGTTCGGCATTTTCAGCCTTCTCGGGACTGATAAAACCGTTTTTAACCGCGCCTTCGATATTAGACGGGATGTAAACGTTTGTATAGTTCATGAACGAACCGTCAGACGGTGTTTCCGGTGAATGACGATAGAGATCGTTAAGCGCGTCGAGTGCGTTGACAGGTGTCGTCTTATTCACCGAATCGGTGTCGTAATAATTGAATTGCAGACGATCGTAAGCGTATGCTTCGGGCCAAGCTGACATCTCGATTGCAGCAGCGGAGTCGGTCGGCATTTTCATGCGGTTAGCATACCAATCGGTTGTCAGGTAAGAGAGGTTGACTACACGAACATCAGGACGGTAGCTTTCCACTTCCTGAGCATACCACAAAGGGAATGTATCGTTATCACCGTTTGTAAAGATTACGGCATTAGGCTCGAGTGATGCAAGGTAGTTCATACCGAAGTCGCGAGCTGCATAACGACCTGAGCGGTCATGATCGTCCCATGTTTGAGATACCATCTGGAGTGGAACAATCAAACCGATGATTGCAGCGATACAAGTTCCGGCAAATGCGACTTTACGAGTTGATTCAGTAGTAGCTTTTTTGCGCGATTCAGCATATTTTGAAATCAATTGAGCGATTGCGGCAACGCCGATACCGATCCATATCGAGAACGCATAGAACGAGCCGGCAAACGCATAGTCACGTTCGCGAGGTTGTGTTGGCGGCTGGTTAAGGTAAAGAATAATTGCAATACCGGTCATAAAGAAAAAGAAGAAGATGACCCAGAATTGCTCAATGCCACGTTTTGAATAGAAAGCTTGCCATAGGAATCCGATCAGACCGAGCAAGAGAGGCATCATATAGAAGACGTTGTGACCGGCATTGCCTTTGCCTTGACTATAAGGGAGAAGGCTTTGGTCGCCAAGACGGGCGTCGTCAATAAATGAGAAACCTGAAATCCAATTACCACGGTTTACCTCGCCATTACCTTGAAGGTCGTTCTGACGACCGGCAAAGTTCCACATAAAGTAACGCCAATACATGTGGGTGAGCTGGTAAACAATGAAATAACGGAGGTTTTGAGCAAATGACGGGTAACGAATTTGAGTTGTGTAGGGCTGCCCGTATGGCTCAAAGGGAGTACCGTCGGCATTTTCAAATTGTTGAATCTCACGCAAGGGTAACTCTTCTTGAGTTGCGCCAATCCAATCGAGATATGCCGCCGGATGATTTTGAGAACGGCTATACATACGCGGGAACACGGTTTTGGGTGTCCAGACGTTAGCATCTTTTGTTCCGGTCTCAACATATTCGTCGGGTTGATCGGGAGAAGTTTTGACTGCTTTGTTGTAGATTTTATGTCCTTTGTCGATTTTAGCATCTCCACCGCCATCGGGATTGATGATATAGACAGGTTGAGACGCAAACTGTTGCCCGTAGAGGAGGGGAGCTTCGCCATATTGCTCACGGTTGAGATAAGAACCGAGCGAGAAAACGTTGTCGGGTGCATTCTGATTCATTGACGGGTTGGCAGCCGAGCGAATGAGCAGGAGTGCATAGCTCGAATATCCGGCAAAGATTACGAGAATACTTAATGCCGCAATGTTTAGAATGCGAATCGGCAATTCTTTTGTTCTGAAAAGGTAGAATGCGAGACCGCCAATAAGTATAATCGGTAGAAGTATCGAGTCTCCGATAAATGGAATACCTGAAAGAATAACGGTCAAAAGGAATGTCCAACGAATTTTTGATGCTGAACGTTGAAGATAAAGTTCGCGAACGCACAAAATCATTGAAGCCACAAGGATGATAGCGTAGATTATCACACCTGAATTGAACGGCATACCGAGCTTGTTCACAAAAAAGAGCTCAAAGTCTTGGGCAATTTCAATGAATCCGGGAACAAGTCCAAACAATATGAGAGCGACAATTACAAATGAAATTGCAAGAGCGATGAGGGAACCTTTGGCAGTCGTGTTTTTATACTTGCGATAGTAGATGACAAGAACGACAGCGGGTATACACAAAAGGTTGAGAAGGTGAACACCGATAGAGATACCTATCACGTATGCAATCAAGATGAGATAGCGGTCGCTATGGGGCTGGTCGGCGCGGTTTTCCCATTTGAGAATGAGCCAGAACACAAGCGCGGTACAGAATGATGAGAAGGCGTAAACCTCGCCTTCGACTGCCGAGAACCAGAATGTATCGCTCCAAGTGTAAACGAGTGCGCCACAAAGACCTGAACCCATAATGGCAATCATTTGATTGAGAGTGATTTCGGTGGCGTCGTCTTTGACGATCAGTTTTTTGACAAGATGAGTTACAGTCCAGAACAACAGTAGAATTGTACCTGCACTCAACAATGCCGACATAGTGTTGACCATCAACGCAACTTTTGTTACGTCGCCTCCGGCAAAGTTTACAAAGAAACGTCCGGTGAGCATGAAAATCGGGTTGCCCGGCGGGTGGCCGACTTCAAGTTTCATGGCTTGAAGAATGAATTCAGGACAGTCCCAGAAGCTGGCGGTAGGCTCCAGAGTGAGAATGTAGGTTATGGCGGCTATGATAAAGCAGAGCCATCCAAGAGAGTTGTTGATTAGATTGTAACGTTTTGTTATCATTGTGAGTTGTGTAAATGCTTGATTGTTTTAAGGCAATGCAAGATTGGTTTATGCCTAATGATTTGCAAATTTACTTACTTTTGTCAATTTAGACAAAGTATTAATGCGATATTATTGTTTTTTAATAGATTATAGATAAAAAACGAATCCCGCCGGCTAATTTATGCCGACGGGATTGGTGAAAATATTAAAACGTAAGTGAGGATGGCTTATTTAACCTCCCAGGTTTCGCCTGCCATAATCATGTCGCGAAGGCAAGTGAAGCCTTTCTTGGCACGAACTTCGGCAACCTGTTTGTCGATTTCGTCGTTGTAGGTCAAACCTTCAACGTCACGGATAATACCGATTGCGAGAGGTAATTCGTGTCCGTCCATCATAGCGAGCTGCTGGTGGAGGAAGTTGCTCTTGCAATGAGCATCGTGAACGAGAACGTCATCGATAGTGTATCCGTCTTTACCGATTTCAACAGCTTTGAGAAGGAAGCCGTCTTGAACGAGACCTTTGTTTTTGTCTTTACCGAAAATCATTTTCTCGCCATGAACGAGGTGGATTGTACGGTCGGCGCGGGTTTCGCGGTCGGTGATGAAGTTGTGGATGCCGTTGTTCCAGATAACGCAGTTGGTGAGGATTTCAACAACTGAAGTACCTTTGTGCTGTTGAGCGGCGGCGAGTACTTCCTGGTTAACCTGAAGTTCAACATCGATTGAACGGGCAAAGAAATTTCCGCGAGCACCGAACACGAGTTCAGCGGGGATAAACGGATCTTCAGTTGTTCCGTAGGGTGATGATTTAGAAACGAAACCACGGTCGCTGGTCGGTGAGTACTGACCTTTGGTCAAACCATAGATTTTGTTGTTGAAAAGAAGGATGTTGATGTCGATATTACGACGAACAGCGTGGATAAAGTGGTTACCACCGATTGCAAGACCGTCACCGTCACCCGAGATTTGCCATACGGTCATTTCGGGGTTGGCAACTTTGAAGCCGGTTGCAATAGCGGCTGCACGACCGTGGATGGTGTGCATGCCATAGGTGTTCATATAGTAGGGGAGACGTGAGCTACAGCCGATACCTGAGATAACAGCCATTTTATGAGGTGGCACGCCTACCGATGCCATTGCTTTGTGAAGGGTGTTCAAGATAGCGTGGTCGCCACATCCGGGACACCAGCGAACAGCTTGGTCGCTTTTATAGTTAGCGGGAGTAAATTTGTTTTCTTCCATGATTATTTGCCCTCCATAATTTTAGTGACACCATCGACAATTTCTTTTGACAAGAACGGTTGTCCTTGGATTTTGTTGATGCGACGGATGTCGAGGTTGGGGAATTTAGACTGAAGATAATCGGCAAACATTCCGGTGTTGAGTTCGGCTACAATGATTGTTTTGTAGCGGTTGAGAATCTCAGCGGTGTTTTTGGGAAGCGGGTTGATGTAACGGAACTGGGTGAATGCCACACGTTTGCCTGCTTTATTGAGATCTTCGGCAGCTTCGTGGAGATGACCGTAAGTACCACCCCATCCGATGAGGAGGGTGTCGGCGTTAACGTCACAGATGACTTCCTGTTCGGGAATATCGTTTGCGATGCGCGCGATTTTTTCGCGACGGAGTTCAACCATTTTTTCGTGATTGATGGGGTCGGTAGAAATTGCGCCTGTATCAGAATCTTTTTCAAGACCACCGATGCGGTGCTGAAGGTTTTCGGTTCCGGGGATAGCCCAGTAACGTGAAAGTGTTTCAGGGTCGCGGTGGTAGGGTTTCCAACCGTCAACTTTGTCGGCGGGAACGTAGGGGGTGCGGATTGCAGGATATTCGTCTGCTTCGGGGATGCGCCATGCTGATGCACCGTTACCGATGAATGCGTCAGTCAAAAGGATGACGGGAGTCATGTGTTCGATAGCGATACGTGATGCTTCGAATGCCATAGTGAAGCAGTCGGTCGGTGATGTAGGAGCTACAACTGCAAGGGGTGATTCACCGTTGCGGCCATAGAGTGCTTGCATAAGGTCGGTCTGTTCGGTTTTGGTGGGAAGACCTGTTGAGGGACCACCACGCATAACGTCGATTACAACGAGAGGAACCTCGGCGATAACTGCAAGACCGATACCTTCGCTCTTAAGAGCAAGACCGGGGCCTGAGGTTGAAGTCGCAGCGAGGTTACCTGCAAAAGCGGCACCGATTGCTGAACATACACCTGCAATTTCATCTTCCATCTGGCAAGCTTTCACGCCAAGGTCTTTGCGTTTTGCAAGTTCGTGGAGAATGTCAGTCGCGGGGGTAATGGGGTATGAACCGAGGAAGAGGGGACGACCTGCTTTTTCAGCAGCCATAATAAGACCCCAAGCGGTTGCAGTGTTACCGTTGATGTCGGTATAAACACCCGGGCGAATATCTTCTGTTTCAACGCGGAAGGTTGTTACAGTAGCGTGGATATTGTGACCGTAATCGTAGCCTGCCTGGATAACTTTGGCGTTGGCTTCGTAGATTGCGGGTTTCTTTGCAAATTTGTTTTTGAGGAGTTTGAGAGCGTTTTCGAGGGGTCGATCGAAAAGCCAGCAAACGAGACCGAGAGCAAAGATGTTACGGCATTTGAGAACCGATTTAACATCCATATCGGTGTCGGCAAGAGCATTCTTGGTCATAGAGGTGATAGGAGCCTCGATAACTTGAGCTGTGATGCCGAGTTCTTTGATTGCATCTTCAGTTTCAAACTGAGCTTTTTTCAAACCTGATTCGTTGAAAGAATCAATGTCGACGATGATGACACCACCGGGTTTGAGGAATTTGTAACCGCGTTTGAGAGCGGCGGGGTTCATGGCAACGAGAACGTCGCATTGGTCACCGGGGGTGTGAACACCTTTACCGACGCTTGCCTGGAAAGCAGAAACACCGCTGAGCGAACCTTGTGGCGGACGCATGTCGGCGGGGTAGTCGGGGAAAGTAGAAACTGAGTTTCCAAGTCCTGCCGATACATTGGTGAAGATGTTTCCGGCGAGCTGCATGCCGTCACCGGAGTCACCGGAGAACCTTACGACAACTTTGTCGATTGGTTTTACACTGGTCTTCTCTAACATATTCAAAAATTTAGAACTTAATGTGTTATGATTGTTTTAAGGCTAACCTTAATTGGGTTATTTGATTTTAGAAACGGATTGGTTTATTACAAATATGTAATACGTGACAAAGTTACGGAATTTTTTCTTTAATTGTCAACCTAATGACAAAAAAATTTTTTAAATATATTAATTTTAGGTAAAAAGAAAATCCCGGCGAGTCGCTCGTCGGGATTCCTTACATCATGAATTAAACTACTCTTTGTATGATTCTATTATAGAGGATGAGAATATTACTGATTAACAGTGATGATTGCAACACGGTTCCAAGAGGGAACGCTGAATACATCGCCGATACCACAGCCTTCAGCATTGATGCTTGAAGGATTGATGTTGTAGTTGTTTACGAGGGCTTTCTTAACTGCGTCGGCACGACGTGCTGAAAGACGCTGGTTGAATGAGAGTGAGCCTTCAGGTGATGCATAACCCTTGATGGTAATAGTCGAACCGGGACGCTCTTTAACTGAGTTTGCTACGAGTTCGAGATTGGGTCTCTGAGTGTTGAGGATTACAGAAGACGCAAGGTTGAAGAATACGTAGCGGATTGCAGAGAGGTCTTCAATAACTTCTTTAACAGCAGTCGGACGAGCGTTGCAAGCATCAAGTTCAGCCTGCAGGCTGTTGATTTTGCTCTGGAGCGCCGCGTTGTTGGCGTTACAGTTTTCGAGGTCGTTGCGGAGACCGTTGATGGTTGAGTTAAGACCGTCGATTTCGCCTTGGTCACGAAGCTGTGCAATAGTAAATGAGTGAGTGTAGTTTGAGTTGAGGAAGTGGTAAGTAATACCTGCCATAAGCTCTACTACAGCATTGTGGATGTTGAACTGAGGATATTGACCGGGAAGCGCACCACCCTGACGTTTCAAAGAACCACCCATGTTATAAAGTACAGCGGGACGAAGACCGATAGTCCAAGCGCGAGCTGAACCAAGGTTGAAGTTGATGTTAAGACCAAATTTGGTACCCCAGGAGTTGGCGTCGTTTCCTTTGCCGGGGGTATATGCGTGGAGCCAGCCTGCACCTGCGGTAGCTTCGAGTTCAAATACGCGAGGCACACCATAGTAACCGCCGAAGAGGTTCATAAGGTTGAAATCGAGGTACATTCCAACATATTGATGATCAATATAGTTTTGAGGACCGGTGATAAACCATTCAGAAGTTTTGATTGAAGCGTCGCCTTCAAAGCCGATACCGAAAGCTGGAACGATCATTTTCTGGATGTTAAGACCAAAACCATAGCGGATATAGTCAAAGTCTGTGATTTTAGTCATAGGGGTAAAAGCACCGCCACGAGCAGTGATTGACCAGTTGTCTCTGAATTTAAATCCCTCTAAGGTCCACTGAGCCTGGGCTGAAATAAATGTAAGTGCCAGGATAACTGATAAAATAACCTTTTTCATATATAGAATATTTTGATTTATGATGAATTGGAATGGCAAAGATAAGCCAAAATAGTCGATTGACAAAATTTTATTAAATAAATATTAATCAGGTCTTATTTATCGGACTTTGTAAATCGGTTGTTGTTTTTGGCTTAAAATGATGAATGTCTGTGGTTTATATATAACTTTGTTTAATCGTAATTTGTTTTGGAAAATTTTAATTTTTTTCAATTATTGCATTGCCTGCTCGGAATCAGTCTCAATGTTGTTATTCGGGCGTTTGAAGTAACTGACTACATATACCTTTGATTTGAAATCGCAGCTGTTGCGTTCAAAGTCACGAAGAATAAAGAAACTGTATTCTTTGTCAAACATTTCGATAAGACGCGGATAATCAGAGGCGGCAACGATGATTTGTCCGGTTTCGCCCTCCGGTCCTTCGGTACGTTCAAGTTTGTTTCTGAGGTAGTAGTTGATTGTGTACATTCTCATCATGCTGCCCGGGTCAATCCAGCAGGGTGCCATTTTTTGACGGGCATACATATTTACGAGTTCGACTACAATCGCACGATCGCTCTTCGGGTTGAGTATGGTCGGCTGGTAAAATGCCGAATAGCTCCAGAATACGGTGAGGAGGGTTATGATTGCAGAGCGGATTGATTGCAGTGAATCATATTTTAATATGTATTTCCACGTAATCACGGCGGCTGCAATTGATAGGATAATTGTTACGACTCCTTTGAATGTGAATGACGCATCGACAATTCCTTGGGTAGCGAGTAGGGTAGAGCCGCTACCGAATGCTCCTTTGATTTTTATGGCTATAAACGCCAATAGCAAAATAAACGGCAGTGATGCGATGAGACCTGCAAAAGATTTCAGTATTGCCGGTTTATTATATAATATATGTATATATCTTACCACGCCATAGGCAAGCATAGGGTACATCGGCAAGAGGTAAACGCTGCGTTTGCTTGCGGGTATACAATAAAACAGGAATATAAACAGTGCGCTGACAATCATGACTTGGTCGATGTCGCTTAACTGACGCCACCACTCTTTTATTTTTGATTTTTTGAGTGAGGAATATTTGATGATGAGTGGTGCCGATAGGAACAGTAGAGTGTATGGGAGCATACCGGCGAGGATTGTAAGGATGTTGTACCACCATGGATTGACATGAGATTCATACGACATTGTACCGGTCATACGTCCGAAATTCTCTTCAATAGCCAAATCAAGGAATTCGGTACCACCTTGTTTGTAGGCTGCGTAATACCATAAAGCGGGGATGATGAGCGAAAGAATGCCGGTAACTACCATGCTAAGGGTTGCTCTGAGGACATTTTGATGACGGATTAGCATTACAATCCATGCGATTGCACATGGTATTACCATCCCCACAGGACCTTTCGTCAAAACCGCACCACTCAATAACAATATCGATGGGAGGTCAACAAAACGTTTTGAAACTTTTGGGCACAGGGTCATTCGATAGATTGCGATAACCATAAAAGATGTCAACAACATATCTACCCGACAGTTGGTTGCCGCGCGGTGAACCTCAAACATTGTTGCGAGTACAAGAACGGTGAAAAATGCAATTGTTTTTTCACCGGTTGAACGGCGGGTGTATTGGTAAACGACTAATCCCATTGCAATCATAGCCAAAGCTGACGGAAGTCGTGAAATAAATTCGGTGACGATAAAGCCGTTGATAAATGACAGAATAGCTATGCACCATGCCAACATCGGCGGTTTATAGGGCATGTCTGTAACATTGCCTATCGGTAAGATCCAGTTACCGGTTTGGAGCATATCAACAGCAACGAGTGCTTCTCTCGGCTCGCCTTTGGTATTGAAGTAGGTTTCGCCAAGAAATGGAATAAAAGTTATTAAAAGTAGCAGAATTAAGACTGAAAATGTGTATCGGCGTGTGATTGAAATAGAGTTTGACAGCATAGTCTTAAAGTGATTAAAGTTTAATATTCGTGTTTGACATATCATTTAATGATAGGAAGAGTACTGAAGGGACAATTTTGAGAATTGCGTCAGATTTTATCGGTAGTTTTGTTTGAATAAAACAAGTTGTATATTCAGTAGTTAGGGGTGGCGTTGTGTCTCCGATTGCAATTAATCTCAAGCCGTAATCATTGGGATAGGGGAGCGATTCGCGTCGGGTTAAGATTGCCTGCATAACGTCGTTAAGGTATTGTGTCTCAACAGATGAAACAACGAGGTCAATATCACCCCATGCTTTTAATACACCTGACAGGTCAACAGCCGGGTTGTTGGTCGAATTGATTTGTCGCGAGCCGTCGGTATTTGTTAATGCAGTCTCGGGGTATAAGGCAACACGACAGCCTGATTCGCCGTAGGCTCGGGCAAGTCGGGCGGTTATTTCTTTATCAAGGTCAAACAGCAATACTCGACGTGGAGGAAAGTTAAAAGATAGCTTCCCTTTGATAGGACCTGCCGATATTTTGCGTGGTTGCGACACACGGCGGTGCTCTTCCATTTTTCGTTCAAGATAGTTGTCTGCCATTGATTATAGGTCAATTTTGTTTTTGCGATGCGAACGCTTGTGTGTGAGTTTATACAGTGGATAGTAAACCGAACGACGCCACCAGCCTCTGATTTTTGTGAAAACAGGTGAAGCTGCCTGACTGAGGTCGTTTGCCATCGGATCGACAAACGAGGCGGCTGTCGATTGATCGCCAAATTGCTCGGGATAAATCACCATTATGTTGTTGTTCGCAAAATATTTCTGAAGAAATGTCGGAACTTCGGTCATGTTAGCCGAATAGCTGACTGATGTCGGTCGGGAATTGATATAAACCAGCAGGTCGTCATCGAGAATACGGTTTGCCAAGAGTACAAAATCGTCATCTTCTTCAAGTGTGCGGTATTCCGACCTGATGACAAGACGTTCGTCACGCAATGTCGCTTTGATGATTGGTTGCAGCTCGGCTTTGCAGCAGAAAATTACTCGACAGCCGAGTTGTCGGGTGAGATTTCCGATAGCCGTAAGCCATCCTCTGAAACCGGTTTCAAATTGTGCTTTGTCGGGGACAACAACCACAATGCGTGTAACAGTGTTGACCGGAATGAAGAATCGCGAAATGACAATCATTTTGTTTGTCGATTTAACGAGACGGTCAATAGTTGAGCCAAAGTAGCTGTCAATCATTGTGGCACGTCGGTGCATACCGATGATTACGCGGTTGATATCGCGCTCCTCGATTACGTTTACCAGCCCGGTAATTGTATTGAGGTCGTATCGTTCAATCGGCGTGACGACAGAGTCAACGGCAGCTCCGGCTGCAACTGCAATTTCAAGCGAATCCCGGCTCATTGCCTTTGATTTCGATGTGTTGTCGTTGCGTACGTTTAGTGCAAATATGCGGGCTTCTCGGCGTGTGGTATCTTCATCTTCTCCGTTTGACATTAACAAAGCGAGTTCGACAAGCGATGGTGCAGTCACCGGATTGGCAATCGGAATCAATACGTTTTCGACCTTGATTTTTCGGGCTTGCTCGTCTCCTTCACCATTACTAAGCATTGCGATTTTGATGCGAGAAGCAGCTCCGGCTGTTACAAACGGAGCTATGGCACAGGTAATTAAGATTACCATAATCGTTCCGTTGAGGATTGTCTCATCCATAAGATGTTCGCCGTTAGGTCCGGTCATATTGTATCCGATGGTAACGACAGCGAGAGCAACAGCGGTGTGAGCTGTTGTTAGTCCGAAAAGCAGGCGTCGAGCATCGCCGTTCATCTTGTAAATGCGTTGGGCAATCCACGCTGCAATCCATTTCCCGGCAAGCGCAATGGTAAGAATTTCGGCAGTGACAATAATAGTCGCAGTGTTGGTAACTACGTGGATGTTAATCATCATACCGACGCCAATCAGGAAGTAGGGGATAAAAAGAGCATTGCCGACAAACTCGATTCGGCTCATTAGAGATGACCCGGAGGGGACATATCGGTTGAGGACGAGTCCGGCAAAGAAGGCTCCCAAGACAGCTTCAAGTCCAATTGCTTTTGCAATGATTGCCGAAAGAAATACCATTGCGAGAACATAGACAAACTGGGTTACGTTGTCGCTGTTCTCTTTGAAAAAGCGTCGGGTCAAACGTGGATACAGGTAAAGAATGGCTGCGCAATAGATAGCCATTTTTATAAGTAACCATAGTAAGTGAGTTACTTCAAATTCGCCTGCGTTATGAATGTCGACGACAATACCGAGTGTTAAAAGTGAGCCGGTTACGGCTATGATTGTACCTACCACAGCGATTAGCACAACCTGACTTTTAGAAATACCAAGTCGGGCTGTGATCGGATAAGCGATAAGTGTGTGGGATGCATACATCGATCCCAACAAAACCGAGGTGATTATGTCTAAATTAAGGATCCAGATGCTTGTTATTGCTCCGAGAATCAAGGGAACAAAGAATGTCAGCAAACCAAAAACGAGTCCACGTTTAAAGTTGAGTTTTAGACGGAACATATCTATCTCGAGTCCGGCAAGAAACATCAAGTAGAGAAGTCCGACTTGTCCGAAAATTTCAAAACTGCTGTCGCTGTCAAGCACATCAAATCCATAAGGACCCACCACCACTCCGGCAGCTATCATCCCGATAATGTGAGGGATGTGTAGCTTGTTGAGAATGACAGGCGCCATCAATATTATCACCAGAACGATGAAAAATATCGAAATTGGATCGGTGACTATCGCGAGCGGAATCATCGGCAGTTACGCTATTGTTTTCGGTTGGGATTCAAGGAGTTAAAGGTGTGGTGGGGATTATGCCTCGTTGGCTTTCTCAATCATATACATTGCTATTTGAACGGCATTGAGTGCTGCACCTTTTTTGATTTGGTCAGAAACTGTCCAGAATGTCAAACCGTTGGGGTTGGTAAGGTCTTGGCGGATACGACCGACATAAACGGGGTCTTTGCCTGCGATTTCGAGAGGCATCGGGTAACGTTTTTCGGCTGGTTCGTCAATGATTTGCACCCCGACTGCGTTTTCAAAAGCTCGCCGTGCTTCAGCAACGCTGATCGGACATTCGGTTTCGACCCATATTGCCTCACTATGGGCGCGCATAACCGGCACACGGACACACATGGCGGAAACATTCAGGTCGGGGGCATGCATGATTTTCTTTGTTTCGTTATACATTTTCATTTCCTCTTTGGTGTAGCCGTTGTCGGTGAAAACATCGATGTGAGGAATGACATTGAAGGCAAGCTGATATGCAAATTTTTCGACAGTCGGTTCTTCACCGCGTGAAAGCTGAGCGGTTTGGTTGACGAGTTCGTCCATTGCAGTTGCACCTGCGCCACTGGCTGCCTGATAAGTGGCAACGTGAACGCGACGTATCGGCGAAAGGTCGTTGATTGGCTTGAGTGCGACAACCATTTGAATTGTCGTGCAGTTAGGGTTGGCAATGATATTGCGAGGAGCTTGAAATGCGTCATCGCCATTTACTTCGGGAACAACCAACGGAACGTCTGAGTCCATTCTGAAAGCGCTTGAGTTGTCAATCATAACAGCACCGTGACGAGTGATTGTTTCGGCAAATTCTTTAGAGGTGGAAGCTCCGGCTGAAACAAACGCAAAGTCGATATGGCGAAAGTCGTCTGCGTTATGAGTTAGCTCTCTAACTGTTATTTCTTCTCCACGAAATGTATATTTTCGACCGGCACTGCGGCTTGAACCGAAAAGGCGTAGTTCGTCAACGGGGAAATTTTGTTCGTCAAGTACTCTTAATAGTTCCTGTCCAACTGCGCCACTGGCGCCAACAATAGCTACTTTCATTTAAAATGTATTTTAAAACACAGTGAATTGATAATCAATGTGCAAAATTACGAATATTTTTTAATGAAAACGCCGTTTTAATTTCTTTTTGCAGGTATAAGTGGGCGAAAACGGGCAAAATGGTTTTATTTTGCGCAAAAAGTGTCGAAGATTACCTGGGCGAAGTATTTTTGTTCGAGTTCGCGCACTTTCGCTTCTACGTCTTCAACAGTGTCATCGGGTAAGAGCGATACTTTGGCTTGAAAGATGATGTTACCGCTGTCATAATGACCGTTAACATAGTGGATTGTGATTCCTGTTTCTTTCTCGCCGGATTCGATAACGGCTTCGTGAACATGCCGCCCATACATCCCTTTACCTCCGAATTTTGGCAAAAGGGCGGGATGAATATTGACTATGCGGTTTTCATAACTGTCAACAAGAAATTGAGGTATAAGCAGCAGAAAACCGGCAAGGACAATCACGTCAATATTGAGGAATTCTAAAACAGGCAAAAGCGTGTCAGGGTCTTGGATTTGTTCTTTATTCAAGATTACACAGTCAATTCCCAATCGTTGGGCACGTTCAACGACGCCGGCGTTTTGCTTGTTGCAGATAACAAGCTTCACGTTGGCACCTCGCTGGTTATCATTAAAATAATGAATAAGATTCTCAGCGTTAGACCCGCTTCCCGATGCAAAAACAGCAATATTCTTCATGGAGCAAAGTTGGTAATTTTGAAAGAAATGGTAAAAACAGAATTACAGTGAAAAATGTGGAAAAATTAAAGCCACTGTAAATTCAATTGTTACAGCGGCTTTTGAATTATTTTAGTGGAGTATAGCGGACTCGAACCGCTCACCTCGACACTGCCAGTGTCG